>CAYYSC010000193.1:0-6516 GCA_964474065.1 uncultured Rhodospirillales bacterium
CACATCCTGGCGATGGGCGGCATTTCTGACCCCCGCGTGACCTACTGGGAGCCCGCCAAATGGGTGGCGAAGCTGCGTGCGACCAAAACGAATGGCAATCTGCTGCTCCTGAAAACCGAAATGAGCGCCGGACACGGCGGTGCCTCTGGCCGCTTCGAAAGCCTGAAAGAAGATGCATTGCAGTATGCTTTTGTGTTGAAAGCCCTGGGGTGGGCATGATCACGGTGTTCACGCAATCGTCGTTTGATCTGTCCGAGTAGTATGCTCGTATGCCCGCTCTGTGTTCAGGATTCGGAGATTCCCCATGAGCTCGATTGATTTCACCCGCCGCGGTGCGTTGGCTGCGGCCGCCAGCATGGCCGCCGCCGCTCCGTTACTGGGCAGTTCGTTTCTCAATCCCGCTATGGCTGCCGCCCCGATGATGGGCCCAGCCCGGCCGACGCATCTTCGCTTCCCACTGGGCCAGTTCGAGGTTACGACGATATTCGACGGCGCCATCCAACTCGACGGGCCACATCCGATCTTCGGCCAGGATCAGGACGCTGCGACGGTTCAGGCCTATGCGGAAGAAAACAATCTGCCGGGCACGCGTATGGAGATCGGCTTCACGCCCGTGATCGTGAATACCGGCAGCGAGCTGGTACTGTTCGACACCGGCAACGGCGCCGGCCGCAGGCCGAACGCAGGCGCGCTCGTCGCCCGGCTGGCCGAAGTCGGCTATAGCGCCGACCAGATCGACACGGTGGTCATCACCCACATGCACCCCGACCATATCGGCGGCCTGATGGAGGACGGAAAACCGGCCTTCCCGAATGCCCGCTACGTGACGGGCCAGGTCGAATACGATTTCTGGTCAAAGCCTGAACTCGCCGACAACCGGGTCGGCAAGCTGGTGCAATCGAACGTGGTGCCGTTGGCCGACAAAATGAGCTTCCTCTCCCCCGACGCAAGTGTCGCATCCGGCATTACGGCAGTCGGCGCGTTCGGCCACACTCCCGGCCATATGGCTTATCACATCGAGAGCGAGGGCAAGCGGCTGCTGCTGTTCGCCGACGCCTGCAACCACTACGTCGTCAGCATGCAGAAGCCGGAGTGGCATGTGCGCTTCGACATGGATAAACAGGCGGCCGCGGGAACCCGGAAAGAGCTGCTCGGGATGGCCGCGGCGGACAAGATCGCGGTGACGGGCTATCACATGCCCTTCCCGGCGGTCGGATATGTCGAGCCCCATGGAGACGGCTTCCGTTGGGACGCCGCCAGCTACCAACTCTTTCTCTAGTCCGAACTCTAGTCCGAACGGCGTCAACAGACCCAACCGCAATCGGCGGAACCGTTGAGTTCCGCCGATTGCCATTTCAACGAGACTTTTTTCCTGCTTCCTGCCGCTGCGCAGTCAGGGGCGACGTCACCGCCAGCAGGAACGGGTCCGCCCGAGCCCTCAGGCTGTTTGGTTAACACTTTCTTAAGCGTTCTTGCGCTTCCCTAGCGGTCTTGGCGGAAGCCGGACCTCTATCGTGGAAGCGGGCGTGGTTGCACGGATACAAACGGCAGCATTCAATGGGGTGGAGGTGCTGGGTGTCGATGTTCAGCTCCACCTGGCACGGGGCGCGGTCCCCGGCTTCAATATCGTCGGCTTGGCGAACAAGGCCGTCTCGGAAAGCCGGGAACGGGTACGCTCCGCGCTGGCCGCCATCGGTATGGCCATTCCGCCGCTGAAGGTCACCTGCAACCTTGCCCCCGCCGATGTGGTGAAGGAAGGCTCGCACTACGACTTGCCCATCGCGCTCGCCCTGCTCGTCGCCCTGGGCAAGGTGGACGCCGATGCCGCGGCGCAATGGATGGTAGTGGGGGAGTTGGGGCTGGACGGCTCCATCGCGCCGGTGGCGGGGGTGCTGCCGGTCGCCATCGACGCCCTCAGCCGAGGTCTTGGCGTGATCTGCCCGGCCGGGAATGGCGGGGAGGCGGCCTGGGCGGGTTCCGTGGATGTGGTCGCGCCCGCGAACCTGCTGGAGCTGATCAACCATTTGAACGACGATGCGACTTTGCCCCGCCCGAAGCCCGCGCCGCTGGAGAGCGGTCCATCCGTACCGGACCTGCGGGACGTAAAGGGTCAGGAAACGGTCAAGCGCGCGCTGGAGGTCGCAGCGGCTGGCGGGCATAACATGCTCATGATCGGGCCGCCGGGTAGCGGCAAAAGCATGTTGGCTGCCCGCCTGCCCGGCATCCTGCCACCGCTGGAGCCCGCAGAGGCGCTTGCGGTGAGCATGGTGCACAGTGTCGCCGGCCTGCTGGAGGGTGGCCGGATTCTTCGTCATCCGCCCTTCCGGGACCCGCACCATTCGGCCAGCGTGCCGGCCCTGGTCGGCGGCGGCACCGGCGCCAAGCCGGGCGAGATCTCGCTGGCCCACTACGGCGTGCTCTTCCTGGATGAACTCCCGGAGTTCGCGCGCCCCGCACTGGAAGCTTTGCGCCAGCCGCTGGAGGGCGGCAACGTAACGATCTCCCGAGCCAACCGGCACGTGACCTATCCGGCACGGGTGCAGTTGATGGCGGCGATGAATCCGTGCCGCTGCGGTCATCTGGACGACGCCAACCGCGCCTGCTCCCGTGCGCCGCGCTGTGCCGTCGACTACCAAGCCAAGATTTCCGGGCCGGTGTTCGACCGGATCGACATCGTCGTGGAAGTACCGCGTATCTCCAGCGCAGATTTGGCCCTGCCGCCATCGGACGAAGGCAGCGAGCAAGTGCAGGCACGGGTTGCCGCCTGCCGCGCAGTCCAGCGGCAGCGTTTCCGGCGCCTTGGACCGAAGACAGGATTGCGGGTCAACGCGGAGGCGGCGGGAGACCTGCTCGACCAGATCGCCACGCCCGACGCGGAGGGCCACGCATTGCTTCAGCGGGCGGCGGAGCGCCTGCAACTCTCCGCCCGCGCCTATCACCGGACCCTGCGCGTCGCCCGCACGATTGCGGACCTCGAGGGCGCCGAGCAGATCCGACGCCGGCACCTTGCCGAAGCGCTCAGCTACCGGCGAAGGGGGGCGGAGGCGTAAGGGGTAGCTCGGGGCAGCGTTGTGACTGCCCGCGCATAGCAGGTCTGCGGGCGCCCTTCTTTGCCCGGATTGGAAATTCTGTTACCCAAGGGCAAGGAATACTCGAAGGATTTTCCCGTCTCATGGATGCCGC
The DNA here is from genome assembly GCA_964474065.1 of uncultured Rhodospirillales bacterium. GTDB lineage: Bacteria > Pseudomonadota > Alphaproteobacteria > Bin95 > Bin95 > JACKII01. The sequence continues at coordinate 3,184 of CAYYSC010000193.1, forward strand.
CAAGCGGAATGTGTTCATTCTGGCTGCCTGCCAGACTTTGTATATGAGCGGCACGTCGCTCATGATCACCACCAGCCCCCTGATCGGCAACATGCTGGCAGAGGACAAGGCACTCGCCACGCTGCCGCTCGCCTGCCATCACGCTGGCGTGATGGCAGCGACGATTCCGGCCTCGCAACTCATGCGAGTGATCGGACGCCGGAATGGCTTCATGTTTGGCTCCTGCCTCGGCATGGTCGGTGCCGCAATTGCCGGTACCGCAATCATGGAAGCCTGGTACTGGATCTTCTGCCTCGGCGTGTTCATCGTCGGCTGGTTCAACGGCTTCGCCGTGTTTTACCGGTTCGCCGCGGCCGATACCGCCTCGCCGGAGTTCCGGCCCAAGGCCATCAGTTGGGTGCTCACCGGTGGCCTGTTTGCGGCGATTCTAGGTCCGGAGTTGGCCAAACACACCATCGACCTCCTCTCGCCGGTGCTGTACGCGGGCAGTTACTTCGCCCTGATTGGCCTCTATATCCTCAACTTCCTGTTGGTCAGCCAGGTGCGCATTCCGCCGCTTTCGGCGGAGGAGCGGGCCACCACCGGCCGGCCGCTGCTTCAGATCCTGATGCAGCCGAAATGTTTCGTAGCCGTCTGCACCGCATTCGTCGCGTACGGCGTGATGAGCCTGCTGATGACATCGACCCCCCTGGCAATGTTCGCTTGCGGCTTCGATTTCAACGAATCGGCAACGGTGATCCAGTTGCATATCATCGGCATGTTCGCGCCGTCCTTCTTCACCGGTAACCTCATCAAGCGGTTCGGGACCCTGCGCATCATTCTGGCCGGAATCCTGATCAATATCGTCTGCGTCGGTGTCGATCTGGGTGGGGTGCATTTCCTGAATTTCAGTATTGGTCTGTTCCTGTTGGGCGTTGGCTGGAACTTCATGTTCATCGGCGCAACCACCCTTCTAACGGAAATGCACGAACCGGCGGAAAGGGCCAAAGTGCAGGGCTTCAATGACTTCCTGATCTTCGGCACGATCGCGACGGCTGCGTTCTCCTCCGGTAACATATTACATTACTTCGGCTGGGATATGGTGAACTACGGGGTTCTGCCCTTCCTGGCAGCCATCCTTGCCCTGGTGCTGTGGCTGGTTCGCAGCGAAGCTCGGCGCACGGCTGCGGCGTAAGGGCGCGTCGGCACAGGGCCTAACTTGGCGCGGGGCGTTGGCACGACTAAGGTCCGCGCCGCTTTGGACGTTCGGCGTGAGCCCTCTTGCGAGGGTTGGTGCCGTGCGTCTCTCGCATTGGGCATTTGCCTCGTCACCCACCTTCCAGCGCTAACACAGGGAAAATTCGCCGATGTGGTTTGCGTACCTTTTCGTTCTGGCATGCGGCTTGGCCGCGGTCGCCTATGGCGTGATCGCGTCCAGGAAAGTGCTGGCGGCCAGCGCCGGCACCGAACGCATGCAGGAAATCGCCTCCGCCATTCAGGAAGGCGCCACCGCGTATCTGCGGCGCCAATACACCACCATCGGCATTGTCGGGGCGGTGATGTTCGTCATCATCGTCATCTTTTTGGGGTTCGCCGCAGCATTCGGCTTCCTGCTCGGTGCGGTGCTTTCGGGCGCGGCCGGCTACATCGGCATGCTGATTTCGGTGCGCGCAAACGTGCGCACGACGGAGGCATCACGGACCAGCCTGGCTGCGGGGCTCGACGTTTCATTCCGCTCCGGCGCGGTTACCGGCATGCTGGTCGCCGGTCTCGCCCTGCTGGGTGTCGTGGGCTACTACCTCATTCTGCAGGCATTCGGCGTGGACGGCCGGGAATTGGTGTTCCCGTTGGTCGCGCTCGGTTTCGGCGCATCGCTGATCTCCATTTTCGCCCGTCTCGGCGGCGGCATCTTCACCAAGGGTGCGGACGTTGGTGCCGACCTCGTTGGCAAGGTCGAGGCCGGCATTCCGGAGGACGACCCCCGGAACCCGGCGGTGATCGCCGACAACGTCGGCGACAATGTCGGCGACTGCGCGGGTATGGCCGCCGACTTGTTCGAGACCTATGCGGTCACCGTCGTCGCGACCATGGTGCTGGGCTCCATCTTCTTCGTGACGGACGCGGCGCACATGTCCGCCTCGATGATGTATCCCCTGTTGATTGGCGCGGTCAGCATTCTCGGCTCGATCGCCGGCACGTTCTTCGTAAAGCTGGGCCCCAAGAAGAACATTATGGGCGCCCTTTACAAAGGCTTCATTGCCAGCGCGGTGATCTCACTGGTCGGCACCTTCTTCGCGACCTGGTTCCTGATGGGCCTCGGCGAGACTTATACCGCCCCTGACGGTACATTCACCGGGTTCAGCCTGTTCCTGTGCGCCATCGTCGGCGTTGCGGTCACCGGGCTGATCATCTGGGTGACCGAATACTATACCGGCACCGAATACCGGCCGGTGCGCAGCGTGGCGCAATCGTCGACCACCGGGCATGGCACCAACGTCATTCAGGGCCTTGCCATCTCGATGGAGGCGACGGCACTGCCGGCGATCATTATCTGCGCCGCCATCATCACCTCCTACGGCTTGGCCGGTCTTTACGGCATTGCCATTGCCGTGACGGCGATGCTGGCGCTGGCAGGCATGGTCGTCGCGTTGGACGCCTATGGTCCGGTGACGGATAACGCCGGCGGCATTGCCGAAATGGCAGATCTGGATGCCAGCGTGCGCGACACCACGGATGCGCTGGACGCCGTCGGCAACACCACCAAGGCAGTGACCAAGGGTTACGCCATCGGTTCCGCCGGCCTGGGCGCGCTGATCCTGTTCGCGGCTTACTTCTACGATCTGGACTTCTTCCTGGCGGACCCCGTCACCTATCCCTTCTTTGCCGATGTGACGCTGAACTTCAGTCTCTCCAATCCCTACGTGGTGGTTGGCCTGTTCCTTGGCGGCCTGTTGCCCTACCTGTTCGGCGCCATGAGCATGACCGCGGTCGGCCGTGCGGCCAGTAGTGTGGTCGAGGAAGTCCGGCGGCAGTTCCGCAGCATTCCCGGCATCATGGAAGGTACCGGCAAGCCCGAATACGGCTCCTGTGTCGACATGCTGACCAAGGCCGCGATCAAGGAGATGATCGTACCTTCCCTGCTGCCGCTGCTGGCGCCGCTTGTCGTGTTCTTCGTGATGTGGGGGATAGGCGGCAAGTCCGCGGCATTTTCCGCCGTCGGCGCGCTGCTGCTGGGCGTGATCGTCACCGGTCTCTTCGTTGCACTGTCGATGACAGCCGGCGGTGGTGCCTGGGATAACGCCAAGAAGTACATCGAGGACGGCAACCACGGCGGCAAGGGCTCCGAGGCGCACA
>CAYYSC010000194.1:0-6479 GCA_964474065.1 uncultured Rhodospirillales bacterium
TCGATGTTCAGCGCGTCCGCAAGAGCTTCGGCAAGATCGACGCTCTGCGCAACGTCTCGCTGAAGGTGCGCTCCCGCGAGGCCGTCGTGATCACAGGCCGCTCCGGCTCAGGCAAGAGCACGCTGCTCGCGCTGATCGGTTACGCCCAGGGCATCGCCATGATCACCTCGTCCATCGCTCTGCTGGAGGCGGCGGGTCCGGTGATGCGCGGGCGGATCATGGGCGTGCGCATGCTGGCGGTCTACAGCCTGCCCATCGGGCTGGTCACCGCCGGCTGGCTCATCGAGGCCATCGGCTACACGCCGATGATCGCGACCTACGCGCTATTCGGCATGGCGATGACGGTGCTGATCGCAGTAGTGTGGCGGAACTCGCTGTTGAGCCGGGAGTAAATACGGTCGCTGCGGACTTGAGAAGCCAGCCGGACAGGAAAATGACGGTGCCGCCACGCTGATTGCGTTGCACCGACCTCCTCTTGCCGGCGGGGCTTCGCCTTGCAGGCCGCAGACTGACTGACCGCGCAAGGCCGTCACCGCCAAGGATTGAAGAGCCACTCCGTCACACTGAAACCGAGGATGCGCTGCCCGTATCCAGTGAATCCTTGCTGACATCGCTCGCGATACTCGGTTTTGGCAGCTTCGAAGTATTCTTTTGCCGCCGCGTAATCCGACATCGGCTGCCAACTGCGTGAATCGAGATGATACACTATAAGCGTATCCGCGTAGGGGTAGTGTGCGAACTGTCCCTCAAAATTTGTTGTAATACCGGCGTCACCGACCGCCAAATCCTCTTTCACCACATCGGCGCGAATGTCCTTTCTATGCAAATGGCTCATCAAGGCGCCTGCCAGGTCGAATTGCGATTCGAAGACGACGCCCGGTCCGATCCACGGACAAAAACCGTCCACTATCACGGTCGCTTGCTCGGGCAGGGTTGGCCAGACCTGTTCCAGTTCCCTCAAAATCCGGCCCTGTTCGCCGGATGCCCGCGCAAAAAACGAGGCAATGACGCTGTTGGTCACCAACCCGCTCGCAACGAAGACGGCGACCCCAACGCCGAAGAGCCGACGCGCCCAAACAGCCCCCTTTAGCCACCAAATGGCGAACGCGGCAACGCCCACGAGCACCAAAGCAGCACCGACGGCGCCGGCAACGCTGGATCGGTTCCCCAGGCCGGTCAGTGCATTGAAATAAACATCGCGCGTAACCAGGAAAATCGCATACCCGCCCACATAAAAAAGCAATCCTACTGCAAAGAGGATCGATGCATTTCTCAGCAGCGCCGTCTTGCCATCGACCCCGGTCCATGAATTCATGAGGATGAGGTAGGTCAAAACACCCAGTGCAACGGCAAAAAATAGAGTTAGCCAATTGCCGTGGGATAGAAATAGGTCCGCCGCGATGTATGGACCCAGCAATCCATAGTCTAGAAAATTTACGATGCTAATTTTCACCAAGAAATTTGAGAACCATATAATTTGCTCGACCGTCTCATAATCGCGAAGGCGGTCCGAGACTGAAAATTTATAGAAGACTGTGGTCACTACTGCGAACAGATGCAGCGATAGAATACCGGCAAGCCGCGGCGATAGCGATATTCTCCACGAGGGCTGGGAACCCAGCGTTTTCCAATAAAACCAACCAATCAAGGCATTCAAGAAAAATAAGGGGATGACAATTTCATAAGCAAGGCAGGCCAGCACGGCAAACACCAGGCTCAAGCCTTGCCAGAGCCAGTTGCGAAAGCCTTCCGTGTCGATGGTGCGCAGAAGACCATGCAGACTGACAAAGTAGCAAAACAAAGAAAGGTTGATTTGAAACGCCGCAAACCAGAACCGGCTTGCCGAATAGCTTGGGTAAAAGGCAAAGACAATCGCCGCCGCCAGGGCGAATGGTCGTGAAATTCTTAGCCGCCGCAGCAATAGATAAAGCAAGATAACCGAAGAAGCAAAAACAATAGAATTCACAACATGATAGCCAAGAGGCTCCAAGCCGAACGCCCAGTGGAGAGCGGACTGGTACAGGGCCTGCACGGGGCGCATCGCGCTGACCCCTGCAAAATGGGAGACGACAGAGGCATCGGAGGAACGGAGAACGCCGAGAAAAGCCCAGTCGTCCGTGTAAAATCCAAGACCTCCGATAAACAAAAAAGCAGCAACCATCACGAGAATGGCGAGCAGAATGCAATCGTAAAGACCGGAGTTGCCCGGGCTGGAGGAGATCGTTGCAGAGCCGGGAATTGCCATGGCTGAACCCCATTCGCCGTAAGCGAGTCACTTTTTGAATCGACGCAGGTGACCGTTCCCACATGTTCAAGCGAAAGCAATACGACGAAACTTCACGGCTTTCAGATTCTCTGCCAGCGACACGAACTTGGTTTCCACTCCGGCGGCCCGGTGCCCAGGGACGCCCCCGAGGGCAGGAATCATATCGCGCTCCGCACACCGCCGGCGCCCACGCTGCAGTCGGGAGCCAGCCCATAGGCGGCTAGCCAATCGGCGCGGTTGGGGATGGGGCGGTTGGGGATGGGAATGCTCCGCCTCGCCGAGCCTTCTGCCCGATTCCCCCGGCAAACCTTTCAGCGAGGGCAGGATATGGTCGCGAAGCTTCGCCGGGCCTTCACCTATTGGAAAGGGGCCGGGGCCTTTCATTTCCAAGACTTCCGCTCCGCCCGCGGTCTTCGCCGCCGTCCGGCGCATGTCGCCGTCGGGAGCCGGTCCCAACGATCTCCCGTGCCGGCTATTGAGCCCCATTCAGGCGGAAGGGACTCGAGTAGCGGCGACTACGGCCGTCACCGCTGATGCCATCCGGTTCGGACATGCACAAGCTTAGGGCTAGACCTAAGCCTCCTCTGCCAGCCCAAGCCGCCGGCTCCAAATCAGGCCAGTCTACCCTGCCACGAAATGGCTGAAGCTGAACCATTGGCGCTCGTCGCAATAGATTTGCTTCACGCGCCAGCCAGCCGCCTCTGCCAGACGCCGGACCCCCTCGAACGTGTATTTGTGCGAGCTTTCGGTGTGGATGGTCTCCCCCTCCGCGAACGCGATCCGCTCGCTGCCGATGGTCACCGTCTGCGGGCGGAGGCTGACCAGATGCATTTCGATCCGGCCAAGCTCGTCGTTGTAAAATGCCTTGTGCGCGAACGCTGACGGGTCGAAATCGGCACCGATCAGGGCATTCAGGTTCGAGAGCATGTTCAGGTTGAACGCCGCCGTCACGCCCTCCGGGTCGTTGTAGGCGAGGCTGAGAACCGCGGCGTCCTTTTGCAGGTCGATGCCGATCAACAAGTCGCCGCCACGCAGGATCTGCCGCGCCGTCTTCAGGAACTCGACCGCCTCGTCCCGCGGAAAATTGCCGATAGTGGAACCGGGAAAGAAGCCGACCAGCCGCGCGCCCTCCAGCGCCGGATGGTCCGGCAGGCTCATTGGCTTGGTGTAGTCGCCCGCCACGGGGATCATGGTCAGGTCCGGATATTCCTTGGCCAACACTTCCGCCGCTTCGCCCAGATGTTCGCCGGAAATATCGATGGGCACGAATGCCCGCGGCCGTTCGAGCACGTCCAGCAGCAGGCGGATCTTCTCCAGATTGCCCGCCCCGAACTCAACAATCACCGCGTCCGGTCCCACCGCGGCGGCCAGCGCCTCGCCCTGGTCGCGCAGGATACCCATCTCCGTGCGGGTGGGATAATAGGCGTCAAGCCGCGTGATCTGCTCGAACAACTCGGAGCCGTGGGCGTCGTAGAAAAATTTGGGCGAGAGCGCCTTCTGCGGCAGGCGGAGGCCCGCCAGCACCTCCGCCAGCGCCTCGCGGTCGATCGGACCGCCCTTGTTCGGGTTCATCGCCGGGTCGTTCATAGCAGCGGTCCATCCACATCCTGGGCAAGCCGGAGGCCGGAGCAGTGCCAGCGCGTTCCGGGCGGGAAGAAATTGCGGTAGGTCGGCCGCATCTGATCTTTCGGCGTCCAGGCGCAGCCGCCGCGGCTGACCATCTGGTTCACCATGAATTTGCCGTTGTATTCGCCAAGGGCCCCCGCGGGCGTGCGGAAACCCGGATAGGGGCTGTACGGGCTCTGGCTCCACTCCCAGACCGTGCCCCAGGCCTGGCGCAGCGGCGCGCGGCGAGCCGCCTGTCCGCCGTTGGCGAGCGCCGGTTGCGGCTCGGCCACGCCGTCGTCCAGGAACTGGCCCTGAATGGCGGAGCCGTTCACCGCCACCTCCCACTCCGCCTCGCTCGGCAGGCGGTAGCCGGTCCAGCGCGCGAAGGCATCAGCCTCGAAATAGCTGACATGACTGACCGGGGCGCGCGGGTCGACCGGCTGCCAGCCGTGCAGGGTGAAGCGCTCCCAGACGCCGTCCTCGTCCTGGCTCCAGTAAAGCGGCGCGTTCCAGCCTTCCGTCTGCACCGTGTGCCAGCCCTCGGAAAGCCAGAGCTCCGGCCGGGCGTAGCCGCCGTCCGCCATGAATTCCAGCCAGGCGCCGCAGGTCACCGGGCGCGAGGCCAGCCGGTAGGGCCGCAAGAACACCTGATGCGCCGGCCCCTCGTTATCGAACGCGAAGTCGTTGCCGCGGTGGCCGACATCGACGAGGCCGCCGTCAAAGCTCACCCACTGTTCCGGCGCGACCACACCCTCGGGCTCGGCCGCGGAGTAGGAATACGCCGGGCCGGTCGGATTGCAGGAGAGGACGTGCTTCACGTCCATCACCAGCAGTTCCTGATGCTGCATCTCGTGCTGCAGGCCGAGCGTCACACGCTCCGCCACCGCCGGCCAATGGTCCTCCGGGACGCCTTCGATCAGACCGGCCATCCGCTCGTCCACGGCGGCACGGTAATCACCCACCGCCTGGATGCCGGGCCGGGTGATCAGGCCGCGGTGCGGCCTCGAATGCCTTGGCCCCGCCTGCTCGTAATAAGAATTAAACAAATAGGCGTAATCCGTATCGACCGGCTCGTAGCCCTCGCGGAATTTGGACAGAAGGAAGGTCTCGAAGAACCAGGTCGTATGCGCCCGGTGCCACTTGGTCGGACTCACATCCGGCATGGATTGGACGGTCTGGTCTTCGGCGGAAAGAGGCGCGGCGAGCGCCTCGGTCCGGTTTCGGACGGATTGGTAGTGGCGCAGCAGGGCGCTGCGGTCAGTGGCGCGTTCGACTGGCATTTAGGTCTCCCGGGGCCGCGTGCACGGCCCAGAGGTAGGAAAGATTTGCGTCCGGGCCAAGGCGGACGCATGGCCGCCCCGCAGAAAAATCGCGGCTGCCGCGCGTCCGAATGGGGTATAGACAGCCGGAAAGCTCCGGAGTTCCTTTCTTTCATGTCTGCGTACAACGCGCTACACGGCGCCTTTACCCGCGCGTCCGGTACGAACCAGGGCATGCTCCTGATGCTGTTCGCGACCCTTTGCTTCGTCGGCATGCAGAGCATGATCCGCCATGTCGGGGAGACGCTGCCGCCGTTCGAGGTCGCCTTTTTCCGCAATCTGTTCGGCCTGGTGGCGCTGTCGCCGATCTTCCTGCGGCAAGGCCTGCGCCCGCTCAAGACGAAGAAGCTGCACCTGCACGCGGCGCGCGGCGCGATCCAGGCGCTCGGCATGCTGGCTTTCTTCACCGGCGTGACCCTGATCCCGCTGGCGCAGGTGACGGCGCTGAGCTTCTCCGCGCCCCTGTTCGCGACGCTCCTGGCGATTCTCCTGCTGGGGGAGAGGGTGCGCATCCGCCGGATCACGGCGCTGGTGCTCGGCTTTATCGGCATGCTGCTGGTGGTGCGGCCCGGCGTGTCCGAGATCAATCTCGGCACCATGCTGATCATCGGCTCCTCGATCGGCTGGGGCGCGGCGATCGCGATCATCAAGTCGATGACCAGCACGGAGAGCAGCGGCACGCTGACGGTCTACATGGGCCTGTTCCTGACGCCGATCACCGGCGCCTTCGCCTTTTTCGTGTGGGAGACGCCGACCTGGGAGCAACTCGCCTGGCTGTTCCTGATCGGCTGCCTGGGCACGCTCGGCCACCTGGCCTTCGCCCAAAGCTTCCGGCGGGCCGAGTCGACGGCGGTGCTGCCCCTGGACTTCACCCGCCTGATCTGGGCGAGCGTGGTGGGCTTTGCCGTCTGGAACGAGATCCCGGACGCCTGGTCGTGGATCGGCGGCGCGGTCATCTTCGCCAGCGCCACCTACATCGCCTACCGCGAGAGCCGGGTGGCGAAGGCTGGGGGGTAGGGTTGTCCGCTGGTGCCGGCAGGGAAAACATGGCGACCGGCTGTTGGTGAATGAATGAAGCCGGTCGCCATGACCATTCACGTGCCGACGATTTTGATGGCGTCAAGCCCTTGCGGCGGGAAATTTTCATCCCAACGAGCGCCGAGTTCGCGCGGATGGTCGGAGAACCTCGCGCCCGTCAGGTCCGCGCGCGCTAGGATCGCGCCCCTCAGGTCCGCGCCCCTCAGGTCCGCGTCCATCAGGTCCGCGCCCCTCAGGTCCGCGCCCAT
>CAYYSC010000195.1:0-6470 GCA_964474065.1 uncultured Rhodospirillales bacterium
CTTCGCCCCGTTGCCGGTCCACAACAGTGGCCGTTTCGATGCAAGCAGCTTTTCCGCAATCAGGTCGAGGCTCGCCGGATCGCCCGGATCGGGCAATGGCGGTGTGATCTTCAGGCTGTCCAGCAACTCCGGCCGCGGGATTTTCGTCCGCTGGATGTCGATCGGGATCTCCACGCTCACCGGGCCTGTCGGCGGGGTGAGAGCGGCGCGCGCCGCCTGCATCAGTGTCCCCAGCGCGCTGTCGGCGGAGCGCACGCGGAAGGCGGTTTTGCTAGTGCTCTCCAGCATGCCGAGCTGGTCGGGTACGTCGTGCACCGCCCCCTGGCGCTTGTCGACATTGCTGGTGGCGGTCTGCCCGGTGATGTGCAGCATCGGGGAGCCAGCGAATACTGCTTCGACCAGCGGCCCGGTGACGTTGGCCGCGCCCGGCCCGGTGGAGGTGAACGCGACGCCGAGGCCACGCTCGACGCGGGCGTAGGCGTCCGCCATATGGCCTGCCCCCATTTCGCCACGGGTCGGCACGAAGCGGATGGCGTTGCGGCGCCCGATGCCGTCCAGCATCGGGATGTTGTGCACCGACACCACGCCGAACGCTGTGGAGACACCGGCCGCCTGCAAAAATTCGGCGACCAGATCGCCGACTAGAATTTCCTCCGCCATCGGGCGTGTCCTCACTTGTCTGGGTGTTCCGTCAAGGGGATGATACGCAGCGTATCTCCGTTCGCCAAGGATGCCTGGAAGCGATGCCAACTCATCTGGCCAATCTATCATTTGACTTCGACGCCATGTCCGCCCTGATCGCGCGCGGGATGAAAACACCGACGGCGATCAGCCGCGGCGAGTATGGCGCGATGGCGGTGCCGCGTATCCTGAAGCTGTTGGACCGCTACAATATCAGGGCCAGCTTTTTTATCCCGGGCCTGACGCTGGAGACCTATCCGGAGCGGGTGGAAGCCATCGCCGCCGGGGGGCATGAGATCGGGCATCACGGCTGGACCCATGTGCCGCCCGCGAACCTGAACAAAGGCGAGGAAGAGGAGCACTTGGTCCGCGGCAACGAACTCATCGAAAAAATGACAGGCAAGAAAGCCCGCGGCTACCGCTCGCCCGCCTGGGACCTGTCGGACGAGACCGTCGACCTCTTGCTGAAGCACGGATTTCTCTATGACAGCTCGATGATGGCCCATGACTGGATGCCCTATTACGCGCGGACTGGCGATGTCATTCATGACGACCGGGGCATGGAGTTCGGCCGGGAGTCGCCGCTGATCGAGATGCCCATTTCTTGGGTGCTGGACGACTATCCGCACTTCGAATATCTGCGCACGCCCCAGGGGTTGTTCCCTGGCCTCCAGAACGCCTCGAACGTGCTGGAGAACTGGACGGATGAATTTACCTACATGACCCGTAATGCCGACTGGGGCCTGCTTACCTATACTTTTCACCCGCTGGTGATTGGGCGCGGCCATCGCATGTTAATGCTCGAGCGGCTGATCCTGAACCTTTTGGAGCAGGGGGCGCAATTCGTGACGCTGGAGGAAGGAGCCGCGGCCTTTGCAGGACGCTAGGTTTCCGGATTAGGTTTGGGTCACGGTTGTCTCGTTCTTGAAAGGAGACGGTGTGAGCAGATATCTTTGGGCACTATCCGGTTCGATGGTTGTGGTCGGCTCCGATGCGCTGGCACAGGCGGGCCCGGGAGGCGGATATGGCCAGCATATGTGGAACGGCGGATGGCATGGCTGGTTTATGGGCCCGCTGATGATGATCGTTTTTATCATCGTGGCCGTGGTTGCCGTTCTGGTGCTGGTGCGGTGGCTGGGGAGTTCCGGTCAGTCCGGGCATTATCCGACGGCACATGGCAGGACACCCCTCGACATCCTGCAGGAGCGGTTCGCGAAAGGCGAAATCGACCGGGAGGAATACGAAGAAAAGCGGCGGCTGTTGCGCGAATAGCCGCGGCGTCGGCGCCCCGAAAAAACCTTTATGGTCCGGCAATGGCTTAGCGATTGGCTCTGCTCTTCACTGCGCCGGATGCCGTCAGGGGCGCGCCGCGTCTTAGGCGCGCTGGTCCGGGAAACCGGATGCCAGACACTTCGGAAATGATGTATTCTACAAGTTGATGATTAATGTCCGGCGCAAACTATGAGGGTGGCGGAATCTGCAATGGTAACCGGAACTGTTGGCGAATAGTGGGCTCGGGTTCTTTCTGGACGATTCACTTGCTTGAGATCATTGTCTCTCCGGCCTTGAGAGCCGCGTCCGCCCCGCACGGGCTTGGGGCGAGATGGTTGTTGGGCCGGATGTTAAAAAGGAATAGCGATGACCGCGTCCTACTCTGACCGGCCCCAGACCTCGCGGTCCGCTACGATAGGCAACCAGGGCAAAGTAACGGCTCAAAGGACGGGGAACACTCAAAATACGGTGACCGGTGCCGCGCCCGCTACCGCTTGGGGTACGGACCAGGGACGCCCAACCCTCATCTACCTGTTCTTGCTGAGCCTGCTCCTCCCGCTCCTATTCGCGGTCGGCAATATTCAGCTAACGCCCCATCGCGTCTTGTTGATCGTGCTGTTCTTTCCGCTGATTGCCCGGTTGTTCAGCGGTGCCATCGGAAAGCCAAATACCATTGATTACCTGATATTGTTCTCCGGGCTGTGGCTGATCTTGGCCTACATGACCGTACACTTGCGACGAGGTGCCGATCCTATTCAGGGCCTGGAATTCTCGGTTTCGTATTTTCTGGAATACATCGGCGGTTATCTGGTTGGCCGGATTGCGGTCCGTTCCGCGGAGGACTTGCGGCGCGTTGCTAAGTTTATGTTCTTTGCGGTCTTGGTGTTACTGCCGCTGGCGGCGATCGAAAGCTTTACCTATCGCGCTTTTCTCATCGAAATTCTTGGAAAATCGGTGGTGGTCGACACGCGGTTTGGGTTGAAACGGGCACAGGTGGTTTTCAGCCACCCAATCCTGTTCGGAACATTCGTGTCCGCCTCCCTCGGTCTCCTCTGGTACGTGTTGCTGCCAAGGGCAAACGGTTTGATTAAGGGGCTGTATTCTTTGGTCATTTTGGGGGGCACGTTCTTTTCGTTATCGGTCGGCGCCTTGCTGGCTTTCTTTGCGCAGGCTGGCTTCATCGCCTACAACATCATTTTCCGGACGGTGGCGAACCGGTGGACGCTTTTTGCGATCGGCGCCATCGTCGCCTACATCGTTGTCGATATAATCTCGAACACAAGTCCGTTTGCCGTGCTGGCGCGATACGTGGCGCTGAATCCCGCGGCCGCCTATAACCGCATCCTGATCTTCGAACACGGGATGGATAACATCGTAGCACGGCCGATCTTCGGTTTTGGCTCCGGAGGCTGGGACCGGCCGTTCTGGATGTCGCCCAGCATTGACAACTTTTGGCTGCTGTTCGCGATGCAGTTCGGTATCCCCTCCTTTTTGGGTTTGGTTGGGGGCGTGTTCTTGCTGATCCGCCGGATCAGCCGCAAAGCTCTTGCGGACCCTTATGATCGTCTTTGCCGGGCGGGGTATCTGATTTCTATTGGCGGAATCGTCATCGCAGGCGGCACGGTGCATTATTGGCAGGCGATGCTGTCGTTCGTCATGTTCATGTTTGGCGCGGGCGTGTGGCTCTTGCACCGGCCGGAGCCCGCTGCGGTGCCCGACTTGGAAGCGAACTCTTCAGAACAGGGAGAGGCTGGCGCGGCGTCGGAAAAGAATGGGCGGAAACCGTTTGTTCCCTACGGTCGCTCAACGTCGTGAGAGGTACGTCGTTGTCTGACGCTCTCCCTAGGGGAGGAGCAGCACGTCTGGCTGAGCCGCGATATCGGTGATGACCGTTAAACCAACCGTCTCGCCTGCAACTGTCCCCTGGTAGTGACGAGCCGCGCCTGCGCCCACCGCCGTGGTAGCTTGGTGGTCAAAGCCCGTCAGTTCCAGCGTGTCCGCGGTTTCTGCGTAAACGGTGAGGGCGCGTGCGGGCGTGAAGTCGAACAAGTCCTGATCCGTCACCCTTAGGGTCGAATGAGCGTCGTTGCGCAAATCCAGCACTTCAACACCGGTCGCATTGAGAGCGGATAAATCCAGTGCGTTCAGGCCATGGGCGAATTTGACTGCATCCACGCCCTTGCCTGCGTCGATCACATCCACGGTAGAGGTCAGGATAATGAGATCATCGCCATCTCCGCCGTCGACCGTATTGATGCCAAGCCCTCCGGAAAGCGCATCCGCGCCCGGGCCGGCGATGATCCAGTCATTACCCTCCCCGCCGAAGATAACATCTTCCTCCGGTGTTCCCACGAGGGTGTCATCCCCAGCGGTTCCGCTATTCGTCCGTCCCTGCAGGAATGTTCCCGGATCGCGCATTTCCTGCCACCAGGGCGAAGCGCTGTTCTGAAAGGCTTCGAGAAAATCGTACTTGGGAGTTGAAGCGCCCGCTGCGTGTTGCTGGCCCAGATAATCGATTTGGCCCCAACTTCCGGTCGCTCCTGGCAGCCCATAGTCTGAATAGTGGGTGAGGCTGCCTCCACCCGCTGACTGCCAGGCAGCATACCAAAGGTCGTACAGTTCGGTCATTTCCGGCGAATCGTTAAGGTCGGCCAGGAGGTCGATCAATGGCTGGTTGTTGAGATTATTGGCGAACACGCCCCAAATCGCCGCGGAAAAGCTCTGGCCGCCTTCGTAAGCGATCAGGTCCAGACCGTACTGATCCGCGACCGTCTTTTGCGGTTGGAAACGGGCCTCGGCGCTGTCGGCCAGACTTTCGACACTGCGGACAAAAAGGGTCCCTTCGGCGATCAACTGCTCCAGCGTCTTGTTAACCGCGCCGTCGAATTCGAGCACGCTTTCGAACGCCCCGTGGTCAGGATCGACCCGCAGTTGCACCGCGGTATTGCCCGAGGGTGCGGTGACCACGCGCGCATAATGATGGACGTCCGCTCCGAAGACCAATTCCGCGCCGGTTGCCACGCCTGCGCCGTTTTGGACGTCCGAACGGACGGTGGCATTGTTGAAGAAGATCGCGTCCCAAAGGTCGATGGCGAGTGCGCTGTCGTACGGGACCCCGGTTACAATTTTCGCAGGATCAACCTCTCCGTTCGGCTGAATCAAGTCTGCGCCGAACTTGATCAGGTCGATGCCGGGATCTGTCCCTGCTTTCAGGTGGCGCAGCAAAAGGTCCATCGCCTGCTCACTCCCGAGTGTGTCGATCCAATGGCTGACCAGGTCAGAGTCCCGGGCACCCGTGCTGCCGCCGAAATAGGCGCCGATTGCGAGCGACTCAAAGACGGTCGCCGGATCGATTGAAGTGCCCGGCTCCGCCTCCTGCCATAAGGCGCCGTCCAGCAAGATCTCGCTGGCTTTGCTGTTCGTCGTGAACGTGGCCATCACATTGTGCACGCGGTCGCCCGCCGTGATCGGGTCGTTGGCGGCAAACACGTTCTCGAAGATCTTCGCGATCTGGGTCGCCCGCATGGATGCCCACTCGCCCCATGCATCCTCTTGTGGGTACAGCGTGTAGCCGAGCCCCAACTCTACGGCGAGCGCGTCGAGGCTTGCGTAGCCGTTGGCGTCCGCCGCGCTTTGCGAGAAGAAGGCGCCATGCTGCTGGATGATGAGATTACCGCCGGAGTCCCGCACAAACTGGCCCTGCGAGTTCATTTGCAGTTGAAGCTCACCCCAGCGGGCAAGTCCGGCCTGCGTCGCATAGGCGTGCGTTTCGAAAACCCCGTTCCAGTTCTCATTGCCGAGTTCGACGTGAACCTTCAGCCTCGGGTCGAGTTGCTGCGCAACATAGGCTGCGAGGCCCTGGACATAGGCGTCCGACGCATTGATCGGCACGCTGATCCACGGGTCGGTGCCGGTCTTGTTCGAGAATCCGATAATCGCGTCTATGGGGAATCCGTTCGTTTCCGTGACACCGGTGCCAAGGTTGAACGAATAAAAGTCATAGCTATTGGCATCAGCGAACGTTCCTTCCGCATAGGCGTGCGTATCGGTTGCTTCCTGTGCCTGCATCCAGCGGACAACGCGGTGATCCTCATGCAGCGCGACAAATTCCGGCGTGAAAATTTCCCCGGCCTCGTAGAGAGGCAGATGATTCTCATGAATGATTTTGATGTCCCGAAGGTATTCGCCACTGCCGTTGGGGTCGGTTGATGTGATCGTCAGCCGCGCGAACGATCCATTCGGCGTGTAGGCAAACGGCACGACTGTAGGGCCGTCGATCTGAATTCCCTGCAGGTTCAGAAGCCCAGAGCCGGAGCCGTTTTGCTCCAGATCAATGGTGCCTTCGCCGTCCGCGATGAGATAGAAGTTGCCGGCATAGATGCTGTTGGGCGCATTGGCAGCTTCGGCGGGGTACCAGAGAACGATGGCGGATGCTTCCCCCTCGCCGCCGGCAATATCGAGGGGCGGGGCGACCGGCCAGCCGTTCGCCCCGCCCCTCGATATTGCCGGCGGCGAGG
>CAYYSC010000196.1:0-6447 GCA_964474065.1 uncultured Rhodospirillales bacterium
AGGATCAGCCGTCGGCCGTGGTCGGTCCTCCACCACCGCAATTGTCAGTTGGCTTAAAGTGACGCCCGCCGGGTTGATAGTGGCAGAACCAGTGAACGCACTTTCGCTGCCCGAGACGGAGACCGATGAGACCCCGCCGACGTCCTGACTGAAATCGACCTGTCCGGCCCGGAAGGCGTCGTCTTCCGCATCCAGCACGACCCGCACGCCCTTTAGCGGCCCGTTGGTCTTAATTGTGTAAGCGAGCGCCGTCTCGTTCAGCGAGCCGAGCACTTCATCTTGCTCCAGCTCGATCAGCACCTTGTAGAGCCCATTTAGCCGGACCCGGTGGGTCTCCTGCCCGTTGACCACCGTCTGATAGGTCAGCCGGTCGTTGGTGCAGTCAGCGTAGAACGGCACCTCGGAAAGTCGGTGATTCGACTCTTCCCCGGCGTCTTGCATAGGGTCGAGCCAAGCATTGCGCACATCTCGGACGCGCAGCAATACCTGCCGGTGGTCCGAGATGGTCAGGGGCGAGCAAGTCAGGGCCTGGTGTGCCGGGTAGAGGCCCGTCTCACTCGCAGGGCCGAGCGTTCCGTCCGGCCGCGTCAGCAGATCGACGGTTTTAAAGTCCGTACGATACCCCAGATCCGTGACGGCGTACGCCAGCGCCTCCAGCATGGTGATGCCGGGATCGTGCGCGTTGTGATCGGTCCAAATCGCGCCGCTGAGTTCCTGAATCCGCTTTAACCCGGTCTCTCGCAGGAAACCATAGTTCTTCGACGGTGCCAGTGGGCGTTCGCGTGGAATGGAGGCGGGAATGGAGACAGCGCCGGTCATGGCAAGACAATCTCCTCAATGGAATGACCGGTGGCGGATACCAGGATCGAACGCGCCGTCGTCGCCTCGATGATTTCCTTATCCGCGAGCGACGTGGGGGCGCTCTCGGGGTCCGGAATATGGAACAGCTCGAAGTCTTCCAGGTAATCGACGTAGGGCAATTCCTCGACGAAATCGATCACGCTCGACTTGCGGAGCACGCCCCCGAAGGTGATATCGGCCCCTGCCCCGACACTCCATGGTGCAAGATAGCCGATAACCGCCTTTTCCAACTCACTCTTGTAGAATGCAGTGTCGGCAACGGCAGCGCGGAACGCGACCTTGAACTGGGCCTGCACTTCCTCGAACTTCGGATTGGCCACTTCCAGTTTGATGAACGGGGATAGGCGCGAGGCCAGCACGTCCTTCACCTTCTTGCGGGTGGCCGTGTCGCTGTACGGACGGAGCGGATCGAGATGCGGCCGGCCGATCGTCCAGGGTACGGTGACGACCACGACACTGCCCGCTTTCAATTCATTATCGGCAACGATCTTGCCGCTCTCGCGCATCAACTCCGTATGGTTCAGGCATTTGACGCGGTAGAGTTCGGGCGCTGCCTCGAGGGCCAGGCGCTCATAGTCCCAAAGCGTCGCGGCGCGGTCCTTGTGGCGCAGGCGCTCTGCGGAGCGGCGGCGGAAGGACGCCAGATTCTCCTCCGGCCGGCCGCCGAAGCTCGAATAGGGCTGAAACACCTTTTTCACCTGGCGCTCAGGCGTTTTCAGCTTACCAATCGTCCCCGCCGGCAGTGGCGTGGCAAGATATTGCGGGTCGTTCTTCTGGTCGTTGAAAACAGCGCGAGCCGCCTGGGCTTTTACAGCGAGCAAGCTGTTCACCGCGGCCGCGTTAGCAGCGGTCGATAGTCTTACCCAATGCATGCCGTCAGGCATTAACGCATGGGCCGTGTCCGCTTCCTTGGGCATGGCCAAGCCGAGGACGGCGGATGCCTGCAGGTTCTCCGTCTTGTCGTCCACATCCTTCTCGGCGAACCCTTGCCAGGAGTTGCCATCCAGGTAATGGAACGCAAGCTGCGGTACTTCCAGCAACGGATCGCCAGACCCATTGGCGACCTGGGCGAGCAGGGAAAGGCGGGCTGGGCTGTCGAAGTTCTTGACGCCGATGAACAGTGCGGCTTCGTAGTCGAGCGGTGGCAGCAGTGCTTCTGCCTCTGACGCACGCTCTGCCTGCCCGAACGGCGCAACATGAAAGAAATGCGCCGGCGCGTCGGCAGCAGACGTATAGCTGGCAGAGATTTCCTTGATTACCGGCAAAAAAGGCGGCTTGGGCGTTGTCTTGTTGCCGTCAGGATCATTTAAGTAGTTATAGTTAGTGTCCTCGGTAACGGTCGTGCCACGGGCCATTTGGATCGTGGTGCGCGTAAATTCCGCCGGGTACTCCGCGTGGCCAAAATCTGTGTTCAGCGAGAGCCGCATGAAACCGCCCCGCGCCTTGGGCCCATAGCTGGACTCCTCCAGCGCCATAGCAGTGCCGGAATCGGCGAGATCTTCGCTCGGAAGGTAAAGTGTCGGCGTGTTCTCGGTCAGCTTCAGATCCAAATCGGTCGGAGACTGACTCCAGCTCCCCTGCCGAAGGTAGCTGACATCGCAGGTGTAGGAAGAAGCCCCCGTTTTCAGGAAATACGCGCTGCTGCTGTAGGTCTCCTCCCAGGTGATATTCAGGCGCAGGCTGTCGATCTGCTTGGCGAATATCTCAGCGCTGCCAATCACCAGGGAGGCTCCGGTTTTGGGCTGCGCTCCGAACGGTTTGAATGGCTTGGCGGGGTCCCCCGCGCCGTCCGGGGTTAGCAGGCTCAGGGAGCGCAGGCCCGTGGCCGATGTCTGCAAGTAGCTGTTCGTTATGCGTGCTTGGCGCAACAGCGCAAACGCCCGGGCGGTCGAATCGGTCTCCGCCGCGAAAGCAAAGGTAAACTCTGCCACGGGCAAACCGGGCGGGTAGCTGGCTCCATCCTCTTCCACATGAACGGAAACGTCGTAAGGAACGACGGGTGGATGGTCTCCATCTAGCAAGACCTGTGCAATCAGGCCATTGGCGACGAAGAGCGGTCCAAACAGGGTCCCATTGACGGTCTTCCATCCGTCCGGCGCAGTCAGCCGCACGCGCATCCCGGCAAGGAGCAGCGCCGGCAGAGGAGCTTCCAACTCGAATGCCAGGTAAATCTCCCGCGCTCCCTCCCGGAGGAATAACCGCCGGTCGGCCACCGCAAACCCGATCCTGGCGAACGGCGCTTTCGGCTCAGTGGCTGCACTCGGGAAGGGCAACGGGCCGAAGGGCCGCCAGCCCCGCGCCGGATCTTCCAGATCGGCGCCCAGTCCGTCCGGAGAATCTGCTACCGGGCTTGCAAACACGGTCTGGTAGAGGTCCCCGCCACTCGTCTTCGAATGCACCCGCACGGCGCGCAGTTCCCCAACCTCTCCGCGATTGACGATGAAATCATCGGCGAGTTCATAGAAGACATCGTTGCCTTGGCCATCCTTGCCCGCGCGCAGGGCCGTACCAGACTCCAGCAGATGAGCCCCCGTCCCCTTTGCCAATTCGAACAGCACATGAACGCTGGCCGGCACGGGAGCCCGCGGCGCCAAGCGCAGGATCTCGCGATAATAGAAGTCCAGATGCCGCGCGGTAAGTCCATTGAGCGCTTGGCGGGCGACTCCCAACATCTCAAGGAAGGCCAGAAAAAGGCCATAATGGGGCGTATGATCATCGACTTGCGTAAGGCTGGCTTCCAGCGCCGCCCCTGCAGCATCACGCGCCCGCTGCAGCCCCTGATAAATCGCCTCGAACTGTGCAACGAGGAGGTTGTAGGTTAGGGCATCGTAGATCTGCTCGTACGTCTGATTGGGGCCGGGCGGCGCCTGCTGGTAAGGTGAGGAATCGCCTGTCACTATTGCGGCGAAGGCCGACCAATTGGCAGAGCCTATTCCAATCTGCCTCTGCGTCAGCGCCTCCGGAACGAAAACCGGCCCGGCCACTGTGGCTGAAAGGCGTGGCCTCGGATCGGCCGCGGTCCCGGTTCCGAATTCGTTGGGATCGAGCGCCGGTTCCGGGGTGCCCAGCGGCAGGCCTGCTCCTATCGCTCCTTTGTAAAAGCGTAATAATGCGGTCAACGGACGCATCAGCTCCGTTTCGACCAGGCGCTGCAACTGACCGTGCAAAGCATGATCACGCGGCAACCGCTGCAAGGTGCGCGCCATCTCCCCGAACAACGCCACGGGTAGATGGAATAGCAGGTTGAAATAGGCACGAAGGTCGGCTTCCGGCCGCGGCGGCTCGCCTTTCAGGAATTCTTCGGCATCCGCGGCAGCCGTGCGGAAAGCTTCCACTGGCAAGCGGGCCAGGGTTGCCAACGTGGCGGTAATGTCGCTCGCAAAGAAGGCTTCCCAGGTCTCGCCCGGCGTATTGTCTGGCGCATAGTAGCGAACTTCCCGCGACAGGGCCTGCGCGTACAGGACAAGGTCGGCCAGTTCCCGCTCGTCGATACGGAAATAAGGAACCGCCAGTTCCCCCAGATCGCGGTCCGTCTGGGTGGTGCCGGAGTGCACCAGGGGAGAGCGCGCATCGCAGTCCGCCATCGCCTCAGCTCTCCGTCACGTAAAAGGGATAAACGGCATTAAAGCGCGAATTCGCCCCGCGTACGATCCAACTCACATGGATATCGAGCCGCCCAGCCAGTTGGTCCGGCACAACGGAGATCTGGTCTGCATCGATGCGGGGCTCGTGATACAGGATCGCCGTCTTCACCAGAGTTTCGACGTAGCTCACCATGCTGGCGTTCATGGCATTAAAGACCTGATCTTCGAGATTGCACCCGAATTCCGGTCGCATGATCCGCTCGCCTAGCGTCGTATTCAGGATGATACCGAGACTTTGCCGGATGTCCTCCACCCCGGCCGTTAACGCCGCTTCGCCCCTTTCGGCACCGGGCGGACCATGACGCACAAAGGCCGGAGGAAACGCCCAGCCTTGCCCTAGGAATTCATCTTCCGGACGCATGCCGCTAGCCTCCGATCAGCACGGTCGGGGCGCCGAGCACGATGCTGCCGCCATGAGCGGTGGTATCCCCCATCCGCACGGCCGGTTTGCCGCCGATCATGACGGTGGAGGAGCCCATGGCCAGGGAATCCGGCGGTCCCGCGCAGACCGCCGTATCGCCAACGACTGCGGCGGGCATGCCTGCTATCAGCACTGTGGCCTCTCCCGGTCCGGCAATCGGGCCGCCGACATGGGGGACGGTCCCGGTCACTAGCGGGCAGACATGCATGTCAGTCAGTCGGGCGGCGGGGGGCATGGATTCCGGTCTCCCTCAGTTGATCATCACCACGGCGCCTTTGACCGTGGTCTGGCCGCTGGCCTCCAGCGTGGCCGATGCGGAACCGTTGACCGTGGCCGACGCGCTCGCCTGGACGTCGACGTTGACGCCTTCGATGCTGATATTGCCGCCGGCCTTGATGGTCAGGTCTGCCGCCGCCTCCAGGGTCAGGCCGCTGCTTTCCATGGTGACCATATTACCGTTCTGGTCGACCAGTTCGACCTTCGCGGTATCGTCGTCCAGCACCAGTTTGGCGCCGCCCGGCGTCTCTACGGTGACGCTGGGCTTATCATCGTCGAACACCAGTTTCATGCCCGCACGGGTCACGTAGCCTTTCTGGTGGTTGTCATCGCTGCCAGGGATCGGCGCCGGGTGAGCACTCGAGTGAAGCGCCCCCAGAACCACTGGATGACGCGGGTCGTTATCCAGAAAGCCCATAACGACCTCGTCGTCAATTTCCGGCCGGAACACCCCGCCACGGTCGCTGCCGGCATCGAAGGCGGCAATACGGGCCCAGACGACGCTACGGTTGGTTTCCACCCGAACCTCGATTCGATCCTCGCCTGCTGGATCGCCTTCCAGAGCGCTCACGACGCCAATATGCAGGCCATGGACTGGTGGAATCTCACCCGCGGCGGCTGGTGCGGCAGCAAACGGACGGCGCTGATAGTGCATCCGCGGATCGAGCCCGACCTGGATCGAGGTCATCCAGTCGCCGCGGCCGATCTCATGCCGCACCCCGGAGACGAATCCGCGACCGCTGAAGCGACTCCCCATCCCTTCCAGGGCAATGACCTGGCCGGGCACCACATCGCCCGCGCCCTGCACCTCGATGATCCCGCGCAAGCTCGCCAAGCGGCTACGGGTCAATCGGGCCCTTGCACTGGTGTCCACGGCATTTTCATCCAAAGCAGCCGCAGTCAGGGGTTCTGCGGTGGCGTCCGCGACAGCGGAAAGTTCGGCGGCGCTGTCGCCCACAGCGGCGGGAGCCGTATCCGCATCGGCATTTGTCAGTTCCTGATCCGCCGGGTTCCATGCAGAAAAGCTGACGCCCGCGAATGGCGTTTCCGCGTCCTGCTCCAGGTCCATGCGGTGGATGTGCTGGCCGAAGGCAAAGGTCGCCGCCGGTGACTGGCCCGGATCCGGTTCGAAGAAACGCAAGGTCTCTCCGTCCGTGTCGCAAACCATGCCTTGGGCTTCGGCTCGCTGAACGGCGAAGTCCCAGGCCGTGGTCTGGTGCAGGGTCACTGCCTCAACAACCGGCG
>CAYYSC010000197.1:0-6433 GCA_964474065.1 uncultured Rhodospirillales bacterium
GATATACGAGCCCGAATCCTTCGCCGAGGCTCGGCATGGCGATCAGCAGGCGACCCGTCAGGCTTCCGCCAGTGGAATAATCTTCAGCTAGCATGCCCGGAAAGTAAGAGGCCCACAGCCGCCAAGCAAGCGCCAACGCGCGCTGCACACGCTTGTGATGCGGAATTCCCGTGAGCCTGGCTGACGCGATGGCACCAGAACCTATAAAAACAACTGATGTAAACGGTCGAAACCGCTCCCACTTTCCTCCTTCTCAAAAGCATCTCATGGCCATGTCTTTTATCCGGATCCTTGTCGCGTCTTTGATGCTTGCCCTGACCGGCATCGCCGGACCGGCTGCCGCTGTCGATTCCGGATGGGTTGAAAATGCAGAGTCGAAGGCGAGGCTGGTCTCCGCGACCACCGCGGCGGGGGAGTTGGGGGAACTGCGGTTCGGTCTGGAGATTGCGCTGTCGCCTGAGTGGAAGACGTACTGGCGCTCGCCAGGCGAGGGCGGACTGCCGCCGGAATTGGACTGGTCAGGCTCGGAGAATGTGGCCTTTGCGGAGATCGGCTGGCCCGCACCGAAACGGTTTCAAATTCTGGGGATCGACAGCGTCGGCTATGAGCAGCATGTGATCTATCCCATTACCGTCTCACCGGCCCGCCCGGGCGAACCGGTCGAAGCACGCGTGGCAGTCAATTACCTCACCTGCAAGGACATTTGCGTTCCGCAGCGTGCGGAACTTTCGCTCTCCCTGCCCGGCGGGCCGGCCACACCGAGCGAACATGCCTTCGCCATTGATCAGGCGCGCGGACAGGTACCCGGACCGGGCGTCCCCGGCTTTGAACTCGCCAGCGCGCGGATCAGCGAGAGTGGTGGCGGCCAATGGTTTCTGGAATTGGAAACCGCCTCACCGCTAAATGAGCCAGACGCCTTCATCGAAACTGCCGACCGCGCTTTTGCGTTCGGGAGACCCGAACGGCTCGGCCCGGGCAAACTCCGCCTGCCTATCCTCTATGCCGCCCCCGAACCGGCAGCGCTCGAAGGGCGCGACGTGACGGTGACGTTGACCGACGGCTCCCGCGCCTTTGAAGAGAACACAGCCGTTGCCGCGCCCATCGTTACGAGCCAGGACTGGGTCACGTGGGTAACGATCCTTGCCACGGCGTTCCTGGGCGGGCTGATCCTTAACCTGATGCCCTGTGTGTTGCCTGTCCTCTCCATCAAGCTGATGGGCGTGATGAAACATGGCGGCGGGGAAACGGCCAAGGCCCGAGCCAGCTTTCTCGGCACCGCAGCGGGGATCGTGTTCAGCTTTGCCGCCCTTGCGGCCGGCGCCATTGCCCTGAAGGCCAGCGGTGTGGCCGTCGGCTGGGGAATTCAGTTCCAGGAACCCGTGTTCATCGCCTTCATGGTTCTCGTGTGCATGTTGTTTGCCGCAAACCTGTGGGGCCTCTTCGAAATCCCTTTGCCCGCTTTCGCGGGCAAGCTGGGGACAGGCCATGGCGGCTCCTTCGCCACCGGCATGTTTGCCACTTTGCTGGCGACACCGTGTTCTGCGCCCTTCGTCGGCACGGCGGTCGCCTTCGCCCTGGCTGGCGGCTGGCAGGAAACGGTTGCTGTCTTTGCGGCCATGGGCCTCGGATTGGCCCTGCCCTACCTGGCCGTCGCGGCGCGCCCCCAGTTGGCGACCCGGCTACCCAGGCCGGGGCGCTGGATGATAGGGCTGCGGGCGATCCTGGGCCTGGCGCTCGCGGCAACTGCTGTTTGGCTGCTGAGCGTACTGCTTAGCCTTTCCGGGGAGGTTATCACACTGGCACTTGCGGTGCTGTCCGTTGCGCTGCTCCTGTGGCTCTGGCTTGCGCAAAAAGGATGGCGGATGCCGGGAGCAGTCGTGGCGATTGCTATTGGGCTGGCGTTGCCGGCAGTCCTCCCCCTTCTGGTGCCAGGCACTGCCCCCAGCCAGGCAGAGACAGCCGCCGATCGGCTTTGGCAGCCCTTCAGCCAAGACCGCCTTGCCACCCTCGTCGCCAACGGACAGACCGTGCTCGTCGACGTGACCGCCGACTGGTGCATTACGTGCAAGGCGAACAAGGCAGCTGTCCTAGATCGGGCAGCGATGCGCGAACGCTTGGCCAGCGACGTCGTCGGCCTTCGCGCGGACTGGACACGCCCAGATCCTGCGATCCAGGCGTATCTCGCCAGCTTCGGCCGCTACGGCATTCCGTTTAACGCGGTCTATGGTCCGAACGCGGCCAACGGCATCCCGCTTTCCGAACTGCTAACGGAATCAGAGGTGCTCGCCGCCTTGAAGCGCGCCTCGCGTTGAACACGACCGGGCGCAAATCCAACTCGATGCTCCCGATCGAAATGGCTTCTCGCGGCTAGGCCACCTCAAACAAGCCCGCTGCGCCCATGCCCCCGCCGATGCACATGGTGACCACCACGTGCTTGGCACCGCGGCGCTTGCCCTCGATCAAGGCGTGGCCGACCATGCGGGCACCGGACATTCCATAGGGATGGCCGATGGAGATGGCGCCGCCATCCACGTTCAGCTTGTCGTTTTCGATGCCCAGCCGGTCGCGGCAATAGAGGACCTGCACCGCGAAAGCCTCGTTCAACTCCCACAGGTCGATATCTTCCATTTTCAGGCCGTGCCGCTCCAGCAGCTTCGGCACGGCGAACACCGGGCCAATGCCCATCTCAGCCGGCTCGCATCCGGCGACCGCGAGGCCCCGGTAGATGCCGAGCGGGTTGATGCCGCGCTTCGAGGCTTCCGATGCTTCCATCACCACGCAGGCGCTGGCACCGTCCGAAAGCTGGGAGGCATTGCCTGCGGTGATCACGCCGCCTTCGCGCACCGGCTTCAGGCTGGCGAGCCCCTCCAGGTTGGTTTCGGGGCGGTTGCCTTCGTCCTTGGTCAAAGTCACGGGCTGGATCGACTGGTCGCCCGTCTCCTTGTTCACCTCGATTTTGTCGGCAGTCACGGCGATGATCTCATCGTCGAACCGCCCGGCCTGTTGCGCAGCGGCGGTCCGCATCTGCGATTGCAGGCCATACTCATCCTGCGCATCGCGGCTGACGCCATAGCGCTTCGCCACGGTTTCCGCCGTGTCAATCATTGGCATGTGCAGGTGGGGGTGCATTTCCATCAGGCGCGGATCGGCGGCCCGATACTGATTGGCGTGCTCGTTCTGGACCAGGCTGATCTGCTCCAGCCCGCCGGCAACGATCGGACCCATGTGATCGTCCACCACCTGCTTCGCGGCGGTAGCGATGGCCATCATGCCGCTGGAGCACTGGCGGTCGATGCTCATGCCGGAGACGTGCACCGGCAGGCCACCGGCAAGCGCCGCCTGGCGGCCGATATTGAAACCGGTCGAGCCCTGTTGCAGGGCCGCCCCCATGATGCAGTCTTCAACTTCTCCGGGTTCAATTCTGGCCCGCTCCACAGCTGCCTTGATGGCATAACCGGCCATCGTCGGCGCATCGAGATTATTGAAAGCGCCCCGGTAGGCCTTGCCGATGGGGGTGCGGGCGGTGGAGACGATGACGGCTTCGCGCATGGAACATTTCCTCTGCTGGCATCTTCATTCCCACCCTTCTGCGCCTAGCGGCGGCGCCTGTAAAGATTCAACCAGCGCCCCTAGCGATGATAGGCGGACTCCAATATCAGCACCTCTTCGCCCTCCTCATTGGATAGGGCAAGGCGGCCATCCTGGATCCGCCACTGATGGGTCGTGCGCAACGCCTCGGTCAGGTTTCGCTCCCTTTCCATTAACGGCTCAGGACACGCCATCATCGTACTGGCTATGGGCTCCTGGAACTCCATTCCCTCATCAGAGATGTTAACCTTTCCGATGATCTGATTGCACCCAGCGGTGGCGGCAAAGCGGGTGCGATCTTCCAGGAAGACCACATACGGCTCACGCCGGCGGACGCCCGAAGCCTCCGCCGGAGCGTCGGGGATGTCCGGGATCCAATAGACGCTGGAGAGCGTGATATCCGCCTCCGGTTCCTTGCACTCGCGGTCGGGCACGGCCCTCTCCATGTCTTCGATGACGATGGTCGGCTCCGTGCCGTCACCTTCCATCTTGGGCCGTTCACGGATCGCCCCCTTGAAGGAAATCATGACCTCGCCGCCCGGCTCGACCCCGCTTTCCCGATAAGCTTTTTCAAATGCCGGAAAGTCGTCTTCCATGGCGATGGGATAGGACCGGCCTGTCAGGCATTCCGTCAGCCGCGCGGCGTCCGCCATGTAACGGGCCATCCCATGGATGCGCAATTGGGGTTCGAACGGGTCGAGTTCGCTGCGGGCAAGGTCATAGGGCAGATCGGAAACGATCGGGTTGCCCTGAATATCCAGCAAACGCAGGCGATCGGCGCCCTTAATCTCGAACTGCAGGGGCATTTCCCCACCCCCGTAAAGAATAAGCGCTTGGCGCTGCGGGTCCGCTACCCAACGGCCGATATCGTCTACGACTATCTCCTCACCGAGCCATTCACGCCGCAGGTGGAAGACTTGGTCGGGCCAAAGGTCGAGATGATGCCGGATGCCGGCACAATCGGCACACGGAACCGTGCCGGTGAAGGTGCCGGGCAGACGCAGGCCGTGCGCGCCCACGAACCCTCCCTGCTCATTGGCATCCGCCGCAGACGCGACGCCACAGGCGCCAAAAACCAAAGCGACGAACACCCCCATCAAAAAATGCATTACCCCACTCCATATTGCCGGACAGCGATTGACGCTCCACCCGTCCCGCTGCGATAGTTGCGACGGACATAGCAAAAAGGTGCGCAGATGAGCGAACAGATTCGGGTGTTCTGGCAACCGCATTGAACGTCCTGCCTTCGCGTGAAGGAATTTTTAGCGGTCCGTGGGATCGCGTTCGAATCGATCAATGTGTTGGAAGGCGACGGGCTTGAAAAGCTGCGGGCGCTGGGCGCGCGCAGTGTTCCCGTCGTGGCGAAAGGCGGCGAATTCGTTTTCGCCCAAGTCATCAAGGACGTCGTGAATTTCCTTGGCCTGAACGAGAATACAGGCCCTGCCCTGTCGCCGGCCGACTTGGCGGCTCGGTATGACCGAGTGCTTTCCGCTGCGGTGACTACAACCCGGCAGATGCCGGACGGGGCGCTCGGCAATACCTTGCCGAACCGGCCGCGCTCCTGGCGGGTGCTGTTGCACCACCTCTTCCAGATCCCGGCCGAATTCCTGGACTCGCTGGAGGAGAAGCGGGCGCTCTCCTACGAAAAACTCGTCGAAGGCCCGCCGGAGGACATGACCACCAGCGCCGAGATCGCCGATTTTGGGGAGGCGCTGCACGCCCGCTTTAACGGCTGGTGGTGCGATCAGGGTTCGAAGCTGGACTTCTCGCAGCCGTTCGAGGCGTATTTTGGCACGACCACGCTGCATGAAATGTTCGAAAGGACCGTCTGGCATTCGACCCAGCATGTACGGCAGGTCCAGGATCTGCTCGAACGTGAAGGCATCGCGCCGGCAGACCCGCTTGGGCTGGACATCATCCAGGGCCTGCCCCTGACCGAGAAGGTCTGGGACGAGTAAGCCGACTTTACGTTCCCACCTTCAGCGTCTGGGTCAGGCTGCGGAGGCAGGCGATTACCGACAATGCCGTGATCTTGCCCGTCCGCGGATTCTCCTCCGTCGGGATGGTGGCGATGTCGAGCGAAAAGCGGGCGCTGTCCGCTTCCACCTCAATGTGATGGGTGTTGCGGTCCACCGTCGGGTCGGCCCAGATCTGAAGCCGCGTCTTGTCGGGCCCGATACCCGCCAATGACAAGGCCGCGGCTACGTTCACGTTGGCCGGGAAGCCGATAGCCCCTTCGCGGGCCGAGCCCTCGAACACTAGCTTCGGCTCGTTCAGACCCTCGACCGAGATATTGTTTTTGACCAGATGCGGTGCGCCAGCGAGCCCTCCCGGCGGTTTGCGCGTCACCATGGTCACCGAGTCAATGGTCCCCTCCGCCGCCGCGCGCACGGCGTCCAAGCCCAAAAGCGCGCCGGTCGGCACGATGATGCGCGCGCCGGTTTCCTTCGCCCGCTCCACCAAGTCCATGCGCGGCAGCAGCGCGCCGACACTGGTCGGAACGAAAATCCGCCCGGCTTCGATGGCCGGCTCCGCAATTTCCGCAAACACTTCAGCCGGCGCGCATTCCAGCACGACATCGCACACGGCAAGCTCTCCCAGCGGGACAACCGGCACAGGATTATGGAAGGCTGCCATCCGCCGGGCGCCCCGTTCCCGGTCGCGGGCGGAAACCATACCGAGAGCCAGACCAGGGATCTCGCCCCGATCCAGTACACCCGCCACTTGGCGACCGATCGTGCCGAAGCTGCCGATACCAACCGAAAGGGACATGGATTGTTCCTTAGGCGTCCAGAAACGCGCGGAGGCGGGCATTATAGGCCTCCGGCTGCTCGAGATAGGCCGC
>CAYYSC010000198.1:0-6424 GCA_964474065.1 uncultured Rhodospirillales bacterium
GCCGAACATGCACAAGATGTTCGACCTGCCGCTGCCGGGCATCCTGCACACCGACTGCCCGCACCACTACCGCTTCGCCGAGCCGGGCGAGACGGAGGAGGAATTCGCGACGCGCCTCGCCGCCAACCTGGAAAAGCTGATCCAGGACGAGGGGCCGGACACCGTCGCCGCCTTCATCGCCGAGCCGGTGATGGGCGCGGGCGGCGTGCTGGTGCCGCCGGCCACCTACTTCGACAAGATCCAGGCGGTGCTGAAGAAGTACGACGTGCTGATGATCGCCGACGAGGTGATCTGCGGCTTCGGGCGCACCGGCAACATGTGGGGCTCCGAGACCTTCAACATCCAGCCGGATATCCTGACCTGCGCGAAGGCGCTCAGCTCCTCCTACCTGCCGATCTCCGCGGTGCTGGTGTCGGATGCGGTCTATGACGGCATCGCCGAAGGCACGAACGACGGCGGCCCGCCCTTCGGCCACGGCTACACCTATGGCGGTCACCCGGTTTCCGCCGCCGTCGCCGTGGAGACGCTGAAGATCTATGACGAGATCGACATGGTCGGCCACGTGCAGAACATCGGGCCGAAAATGCAGGCGGGTCTGCGCCAGTTCCAGGACCACCCGCTGGTGGGCGAGGTGCGCGGTATCGGCCTCGTCGCCGCGGTCGAGGTGGTCGAGGACAAGGCGAGCAAGAAGGCCTTCGATCCGGCCCGGAAAGTGGGCCAGTTCCTCGCCGACCGCGCCCAGGACAACGGCATGATCGTCCGCGCCATGAACGACAGCATCGGCTTCACCCCGCCGCTGATCATGAAGGAAGCCGAGATCAACGAAATGGTCGAGAAGATGGGCAAATCGCTCGACGAGACCTGGGCTGCGGTCCAGGCGGGCGAGATTTAGGCCCGCTCCCCTTCGGCGGGCGCGGTTCCCCCGGGAACGGCGCCCGCCCGCTCGCGTTAATCCCTCGAGGCACGCCGAAAGCCGCGAGGTTCAGGGATGAGTGACCAACCCGCCAAGGAAAAGCTTGTCACGGCTCTTTTGGAGCAGCAGGGCCAGACTTTTGCCGAAGAAATCGGGTTTGACCTGGGGCAGAACACGCCTTCGCCGCTGTTCCGGCTTCTATGCGCGTCGATCCTGTTCAGCACGCGGATCAGCGCCGATTTGGCCGTGAAGGCGGCCAAGGCGCTGACAGAGGAGGGCTGGACCACCGCCGAAAACATGGCAGCAAGCACCTGGGAGGCGAGGACCCGTGCGCTGAACGAGGCCGGCTATGCCCGCTATGACGAAAGCACGTCCCGCATGCTTGGCGAGACCGCCGGTCTGTGCGTCGAGCGCTATGGAGGAGATTTGCGGAAGCTGCGCGACGAGGCCGAGCGCGATCCAAAGAAAGAGCGGCGGCTGCTCAAGGAATTCAAGGGCTTGGGTGACGTGGGGGCCGATATTTTCTTCCGGGAAGTCCAGGCGGTCTGGGATGAGCTTTACCCGTTCGCCGACAAGAAAACCCTGAAGGCCGCCGAGCGCCTTGGGCTTGCCGATGACGCGGAGACTCTGGCAAGCTTGGTCGACAAGGGCGAGTTCCCACGGCTGGTTGCGGCGCTCGTCCGTTGTGATCTGGATAACAATTACGACCAGATCGAGGCCAGGGCCACGTAACGTTTCGGGCACCCCGACAATCCGCCCCGCGGCATCGGCGTATCCTGCATGAGTCCTAGCTGAAGGGTGTCATGCCTGAAAATCTCATTCTCGTCCTTGGCGACCAGCTTTCGGCAGATGTTTCGTCGCTGGCCGGCCGCGATCCGGAACGCGATCGCGTTCTGCTGGCCGAAGTGATGGAGGAGGCGACCTACGCCCCGCACCACAAGAAAAAGATCGCCTTCTGCTTCGCTGCGATGCGCCATTTTGCCGACCTGCTCCGCGAGAAGGGGTGGGAGGTCGACTACATCAAGCTGGACGATGCCGGGAATACGGGCTCTCTCGGCGGCGAGGTAAAACGGGCCGTTGAGCGGCTTCGGCCGGCGCGCCTTGTGGTCACCGAGCCAGGTGAATGGCGGTTGCAGGACGAGGTGCAGGGGTGGGAACAGGCGCTAGCCCTGCCGGTGGACATCCTGCGCGATGATCGCTTTTTCTGCTCGCGCGCCGAATTCGCCGAATGGGCAGAGGGGCGCAAGACCCTGCGCATGGAGCATTTCTACCATGAAATGCGGCGCAAGACAGGGCTGCTGATGGCGGACGACGATCCGGTCGGCGGCAAGTGGAATTTCGATGCGGAGAACCGCAAGCCTGCTTCCCAGGATTTGGCCATGCCAAGCCCGCCGCGTTTCGAGCCGGATGGTGCGACGCGGGAAGTCCTCAATTTGGTCGCCGAGCGTTTCAGCAGTCATTTCGGCGATCTTGAGCCGTTCTGGTTCGGCGTGACCGCAGACCAGGCGGGGCAGGCGTTGGACCACTTCATCGCGGAATGCCTGCCGCGTTTCGGCGACTACCAGGACGCGATGCTGACGGGCGAGCGGTTCCTGTACCATTCTGTCCTGTCACTCTACATGAACGCGGGTCTGCTTGACCCTCTGGAAGTCTGCCGCCGGGCGGAGGCGGCCTATCAGGAAGGTCATGCGCCACTGAATGCGGTCGAGGGGTTCATCCGCCAGATCCTTGGCTGGCGCGAGTACGTGCGCGGCATTTACTGGCTGCGCATGCCGGAATACCGCGATCAAAACTTCTTCGACGCGGACCGGCCGCTCCCAGGCTTCTACTGGACCGGCGATACCGACATGGCCTGTCTGCGCGCCGCCATCACCCAGACAAAGGAAGAGGCCTACGCCCATCACATCCAGCGGCTGATGGTGACCGGCAATTTCGCCATGCTTGCCGGCATTGACCCGAGTGAGATCCACGAGTGGTATCTGTCGGTGTACGTCGATGCCTATGAATGGGTCGAACTGCCGAATACCCTGGGCATGAGCCAGTTTGGAGATGGCGGCTTGCTTGCCTCCAAGCCCTATGCTGCGAGCGGCAATTACATCAACAAAATGTCAGATTACTGTGGCGGTTGCACCTATAGCGTGAACAAAAAAACGGGTAACGGCGCTTGCCCGTTCAACCCTTTGTATTGGGATTTTCTGGCCCGTAATCGTGACAAGCTTGAAGGAAATCCGCGCCTCGCCCCAGTCTACAAGACCTGGGACCGGATGAGCGATGACAAGAGGCGGGCTTACCGCGAAAGCGCCGCCGTTGTCTTGGCAAGCTTGGCCGGTTGACACGCTCGGCGCAAGACGCACAGAGTGCGCTTTCTTTCGTTGCGGTACTCTGGGTTGGCACCCTCTTCTGAAGAGCAGCTGGATCCCAAAAGGAGGCATGGATGGCCCTATTGGCGGGCACGGCTTTTG
Organism: uncultured Rhodospirillales bacterium; assembly: GCA_964474065.1. Classification (GTDB taxonomy): domain Bacteria; phylum Pseudomonadota; class Alphaproteobacteria; order Bin95; family Bin95; genus JACKII01. The sequence goes on from CAYYSC010000198.1 coordinate 3,376, forward strand.
TGCTCGATCAGGGATATGCGGAACGGGTGGCAGGAGGGCTTCTCCCCAGCTTGAAATTTGTCCCTCAAGGCGACCAAAAGCTTGTCACCACCATTTACGAGACAGTGGATTGGCGCCTTTGGCAGGCCGGCTGGGCGTTGCTGAGTGAAGATGGGCGCCTTTCGCTCCGGTCCCTGTCCGGCCATAAGCCGCCTCTCAGCCTGCGAGAACCGCCCGCCGGTCTGTTCGCTGCGGCGAGCCTGGCGCCAGGCGTGTTGCGCCGTCGGCTGGAAGGAGAGATCGGGGATAGAGGCCTGTTGCCGATTGCCCGGATCGAGATTGCCGCCGAGCGTTATGCCCATCGGAATGCGGCAGGCAAAATCGACTGCCGTGCGGATCTGATCCAGGCGAGCGTAGACGGGGTGAAGCCAATTCCGGCTTTGCTGGTGCCCCAGCCATTGCGCGGCTATGAGCGCGAAGCGGAGCCGCTTCTTGACGCCATGGCCCGGGAACTCGCGCAGGCCCCAGCTCCCGCCGAACGGTTGCGGATATGGCTCAATGCGGCCGGCCGCCGTCCCGACGACTCGAGCCCACCCGGCGGTAAGCTCAAACCCGGCATGCCGGCGGGGCAAGGCGTCGCGGTTTGTCTCCGCCGGGCGCTGGCCACCATTGAGGATCGCGCGCCGCTGACCATCGCCGATCTTGATAAGGAAGACCTGCATCAGTTTCGCGTCGCGGTTCGACAAGGCCGTGGATTGCTGAAGGCGCTGGGTGATGTGCTGCCGCCAAAGGTCGAGTCACGCGGCAAGAAAGGTCTGCGCTGGCTCGGACGGCTCTCGACACCCGTGCGCGATCTGGACGTGCTGTTGGCGGGCGAGGGGCGGCAGTTTTCCCAAGAATTGCAGGAAACCCTGCGCGCCAGACGGGCTGCCGATCATGCGGCGCTGGTTGAAGCACTGCAGTCCGACCGGTATGCGCGGTTTTGCGCGGAATGGCGGAAAGGACTAAAAAGAGTCAGTGACGGCGAACCGACTTTGCAGGAGGCGGCGGACCGGGCGCTCATGCAGGCCGCGACGAGGTTCGTCGGGGGGGCGCAAGCCTTGACGGAAGCCTCTGTCCCGGAAGAGCTTCACGAACTGCGAAAACACGGCAAGCAACTGCGTTATCTGCTGGATTTTTTCCGCGACCTTTATCCCAAGAAACTGGTCAAAGGGCGGATCCGGGAACTCAAAATCGCGCAGGACGCACTCGGCGAGTACCAGGACCTGACGGCGCATCAGGAATTGCTTGAGCAGTTCGAGGATGCGCAGGCCCTCCTGGCAAGTCTGGCGGCGCAGGAGCGCGCGAAGCGGGCAGACGCGATGACTGCCCTTGGCGAGTTCCGGCTGCCCGATGCGCTGGACGCCTACAAACGGCTCACCGGGATCGATGAACCTGCCGTCTAGCCAGCCGGATCGGACAGGTTAATCGAGAGAAACCGTATGCAGCTGCTGCAAAAGGTTAAATCAAGGAAGAAGAGCTAAGCGGATAGCCGTTATTGCTTCTCGTTGAAAGGGCATTGATCGACCTTTGTCGACGGCGCGGGAATCATAGATTACAATCATGCGATTGACAGCATTGACGAAACCGGACTCTTAGGAGCGGTTATCCGTGAGTATACGTTGGTTATTAGTTGGGCTTTGCAGCCTCGCCGTTATTTTGATTGTCTTCGGGACGGTGAATGCCCGGGCGGACGTGGTTGAACCGGGTTGTGAGCCGGTAGAATCGTGGGCCCTGACAATCGATCCGGATGACCGTTGGCACCCGGACGCCGCGCGACAGGGGTTCTGGCTGCCGGCACAGTTCGAAGGCGAGACATTTGAAACCCTGTTCGCCGTCCCGGCGGCGGAATGGACGCTCGACGACGTCAAGACGGTTGGTTCTCTCCTCCGGAGCTGTGCCAAGGACGCCCGGAAAGCCAAGCGCACGGATGCCGAAAAGGCATTTCACCGGGCGCGGAGCTTCGTTACCGGAAATCTGAGGAATTATATCCGCCGGACGAACCGGGCGAGCGCCCGGCTCGATAAGAGGGTCGGCAATCTTCTCGAACTCCCAACCACGCCAGCGCTGCTCCAAGTCCTCGCCGTGCTGAGGGAGTTGCGGGCGGGAGACAATGATGCGCTGCGCCAAGCTCAACGCAATTTGGGGCAAATTGGCGGGCAAGAAGCCCGGACTGCCCGGCGAATCGTTCAATCCGCCTTCCGACAGACGCCGGAAGCTTACGCCGCCGACCCCCTGCCGCAGATTGAAGACCGCTATCAGGAGTTGCGGATAGGCTTCCTGGATGAAGCCGAAAGCGCCATTGCGGACCACCCCGCCGGCTCTGCGGGCCTGGCCGCGATCGATACTGCTCTCACGGAAATACGGGAAGAGCTCGGTGGTGGGCTTTTGACGGAAGACTACGCCCATCTGGAAGAATTGGCAGCCGAGGAGCGGGCGGCGGTAAGACATGGCATTCTCTCCCGCGCGCAAACTCAAATCGATGGTCTGCCCGTCGACGCTGGTTCGCTCGGTGAAGCCAACGCCATTGCCGTTGCGGTCTCCGCTTCGCTGGACCCGGATTCTGTCGCTTTGTTGGAAGAGCAAGCCACGGCACGGCAACGGGCAATCGCTTCAGACCTCCTTGCCGCGGCCGGCGCGACTCTGAACTCGTTCCCCGAGACGCTGGCGGGCATCGAAGCTCTCAATGCTCACGTCGAGACCACGCTCGAAACCCTGAGTTCCTATCTTGAGGCTGCGCCCATCGACCGGTTCAAGGAGGAAGCCCGAGCCAGGCGGACTGCCATCGCCGAAATAGCCTTGCCGGAGTTTGAGGGGCGAATCGCAGCGTTTCCGGACACGCCAGCGGGGCAGGCGGAACTGCAGGCCGAAGAAGCGAGAGTGTCCTCATGGGAAGGTCTGCCGAACGCTATCGGAAACCGTTACGAACAGGCGATCGCGGCGCGGCGTAACTCCATCGAAACAGCCGTCGCTGCCGCGGCGGCGGCGCACGAAAACGAACGCCAGCAACGGATCGTTGAAAGCACGAAGG
>CAYYSC010000199.1:0-6384 GCA_964474065.1 uncultured Rhodospirillales bacterium
GAGCCGCTGGAGTTCACCCTTGGCAGCGGTGAGGTCATTCCCGGCGTCGAAAACGCCGTAATGGGCATGACCGAGGGCGAGACCAAGAAAGTGACGGTCCCGCCGGACGAAGCCTATGGAGAGCCGAATCCCGGGATGGTCCACGAAGTACCGCGTGCCGAGATCCCCGAGGACATTCCTCTCCAGATCGGTTCCATGCTCTCCGCCAGCGATGGCCAGGGTAACCAGATGCGTCTCACCGTGGTGGACGCTGACGAGGAAACCGTCACGCTGGATGCCAACCATCCGCTCGCCGGCAAGTCGCTCAACTTTGAGTTGACGCTGGAAAAGATTGCCGCTTAAACGCGGCACGATAGCCCGGTGCAATACGGTTTTGCGCCGGGCATTCTGGCATACTCGGGCCGTCGTCAGTAGGTTGCGGGCAAGCCCTTTCCCAGAAGGAGAGCCCCATGCCCGGCCCACTCGATGGCTTCCGCATTCTTGATCTGTCTGCCGTAGTCAGCGGCCCGTTCGCCACCATGATCCTGGCGGACCAAGGTGCGGATGTGATCAAGATCGAACCCCCCACCACCGGCGATTTCACACGTAGCGCCGGCAATCAGTCCGGTGGACTTTCCGCCAGCTTCCTCAACAACAATCGCAACAAGCGCTCGGTTGTACTCGATCTGAAGCAGCCGGAAGCATTGGAGGCGGTGAAGCTTATCGCGGCAACCTGCGATGTGGTGGTACAGAACTTCCGTCCAGGGGTGATGGAGCGGCTCGGCCTGGGTTACGGAGACATCAAGGCGGTCAAAGCCGACATTATCTATGTGTCTATCAGCGGCTTCGGCGAAAACGGCCCATGGAGCCATAAGCCGGTCTACGACCCCATCATTCAGGCGCTTTCCGGGCTCTGCTCCGTACAGGGTGGCGCGGACGAACGGCGGCCGCGCCTGGTCCGCACCATCGTTCCCGACAAAGTGACGGCGCTCACCGCCTCCCAGGCAATCACTGCCGGCCTGCTGGCACGCGCGAAGACCGGGGAGGGCCAGCATATCCGCCTCTCCATGCTCGATTCGGTCATTGCCTTTCTCTGGGCGAGCGACATGGGTTCCCAGACCTATGTGGACAAGGAGGTGAGCATCCAACGCGCGGCCAGTTTCCTCGATTTGATCTACGAGACGAAGGACGGCTATATGGCTGTCTCCACCATGACCAACGGCCAGTGGCAGGCCTTCTGCCGCGCCTCCGGCCATCCGGAATGGATCGACGATCCGCGCTTCTCCACCACGGCGCTACGCGACCTGAACATCGACGCGCGGCTGCAATTGATCCAGTCGGCGATGACCACCAGAAGCACCGACGAGTGGATGGAGATCCTGGACGAGGCAGGCGTGCCATGCGCCCCGGTTCTGCATCGCAAGGATGTCATTCACCATCCGCAGGTCGTGGCCAACGAAATCATCGTGGAGCACGAGCACCCAGTCGCCGGCCGCCTGCGCCAGACACGCACTGCCGCCCGCTTCGAGGGCACAACGCCGGAATACCGGCAAGGCGCCCCTCTCCTCGGCGAGCACACGGCGCAAGTACTCCGCGAAATCGGCTACAGCGAGGAAGAGGTCGAAGCGCTCGCGGGGAGCCCCGATTAATCCCTTCCTAACTTCGTTCCCACGGCGCGAGCACTCATACGACCAGCACCGGGTTGGCCGACTCCCGCACCAGGGCGGCGGCCCGCTGATAGTGGCCGGCGGCTGCAGTGCTGTCGCACCCGATCACCAGCAGCCGAGGTTCCTCGTTCACAAATTCGGCAATAGCCGGGATCAGGTGGCCATGGCGGATGGTGACGCGGCAGTCGATGCCCTGTTCGGCCGCCTGACGTTGGGCCGCAGCGACCAGACCCGCCGTATGTGGGTGTCCCAGACCCGCCAACGTTTCCTCGCTCATGTCCTCCGGATGGAAGGACTCGCCGACCAGATGGCTGAATTCCGCCAGGAGTTCGTCATCGACAATAGCGAGCAAGTGAACGATCCCGTCCTCTGGCACCAGCCGTAACGCCCAGGCAACGGCGTCCGCGTCATGTTCCTCGCAAAGATGAAGCGGCAGGACCACGTCCTCCAACCGGGCCCGTACGCGCTCCGCGGGCTTCCGGACGGTAAGCAGAGGGCCGGCGCGGCGGTGCAGCAAAATGTCGGTAGTCGTGCCGACGCTAGCGCCTTCGAGATCGAGATAGTCTTCCAGAAACGGCGATGCTGTCACAATCAAATCGTCCGGCCGGGCCAGTGCGAGGATCTGCCGGTAGGCACGAGCCCCCTGCTCGGCTCGCGATGACTTGGCGGCAAATCCCTGAGCATTGAGCGACTCCAGCCGCTCCGTTAGATAACGCTCGTGCTTCTCGTCCGTCTGGGGAGCCTCAAAAGCGTAGGTCAGCAAGATCTCCGCATTCAGGCGGGTGGCGACGGCGCGGCTGAGATCGAGCACGGCGCGATCCTGGTTGGAGCCATCGAGCGCGATCAGCATGCGTTTCACTTCCACCGCCGGCAGGTCGATATGCCGGGCGGAGATGGCCGCCTGGAACAGGCGGGCATTTTGTTCGATGTCGCGGTCTTCGAAATCCGTCATGCCAACAGGCTCCTTCAAAGCGCGGGAAAGAGGCCAAAGACCCAAAACCCCCAGATATAGACGATGACCAAGCCGATTTGCAGAAGCGCGATGCTGCCGCCCACCTTCATGTATTCGCCCCAGCCGATACGGATACCGCGTTCGCGCTCCAGGGCATGCAGGGCAATCACCGCGGCAATGCTGCCAACGGGCGTCGGATTACCGCCTAGATTGCAGGCCGCGATCAACGCCCACCAGAGGGGCTCTGCAGCCAGACCTTCGCCGATCATCGTCTGGACCACCGGGATCATCGTGGCCGCAACCGGTATGTTGTCGACGATCGCGGCAGTGACAAACACAAAAGGCACCAACAGGATCACCGCCAGCATCATGTCCGTGCCGGTGACGGCGAAAAGCTGGCGTGCCATCAGTTCGATCAACCCCGTCTCGCTGACGGTTCCGATCAGGACGAACAGCCCGACAAAGAACAGAATGATCGGCCATTTTACCTTTTGAATGGCCTGCCCCGGATCGAAGCCCGAAAACAGCAGCGCCGCCGTTGCGCCAGCGATGGCCACGAAGTCGAGCCCGACGCCCAGTTGCTGCGCCGTGGCGAAGCCGGCGATGGTCAAGGCCAGGATCAGGGCGCAGCGGATGAAAATCCGCCGGTCCTTGACCAGCGCCCACTCGTCGAATCCCGCGACCTTGCGCCGGCGGTCGGCGAGCGCCTGCTGTCCCAGACCGACTCCCAGACGGCCGCCGTAGAACAGCCGGATCATGACGAATGCCAAGACCGCCGACACGAGCGCGAGCGGCAGGGATACCATCAGGAAATGCACATAAGGGATGTTGGCGCTGGTGCCGATCATCAAGGTGGGAATGCCGGAAGCGAAGGTCATTAGCGCGCCGGAATTGGCCCCGATCGCCACCGCCATGATGTAAGGTACCGGATCGTCATCCAGCGCGCGGGTGATCACAAGGACCAGCGAACTCATGATCAGAACCCCGGGTGCAATCGTCAGGAAGGTGACAAAGGCGACCGTCGCCGCCATCACCGCCGGCAACAGCAGGCGCGGATCGCCACGGGTGAGCTTGACCAGCCGCATCGCCAGAAAATGAAAGAGGCCGGAACCTCCGACCACTTCCACCAAAATCGACGTGCCGACGATCACGCCGATCACCCCCAGGTCGTGGGAAATAAAGGAGTGGACGGCGTTATAGCCCGTCTCCGGTCCGTAGACCCCGAGGAAAAGCGCCAGCGCGACCGCAACGACCGCCCCCAGAAGTGCGGCTAGGCTCTTGTGCAGCTTCTCGAACGCGATGAAGACGAACGTGACAATCAGGACAACGCCGATAATGGCCATGGGCAGCGCCGGGTCGGCACCAGTCTCGGCAGCCGGCATGGCGGCCTCCTTGGTAGCAGCGGCGGCGGAAAAGGTCATGTGGAACGCTTTCGCAACGGCTCGTTACTACATGATCTAACACCGCACCGCCGGCTTAGTTCACGGCGAGGCCACACCCGCCCAGGCAATAGACCTCCCAGTAAAGCGCAGAGGTTGCTTCCACTCGATGAAGCGTACACTATTCAAACGACAGAAGAACAAGATTGCGGAAGGAAGCTCCCATGAATGATGTTGCGATCAACGAAGAAAATCTCTGGCGGCTGGAAACACCGGGTACTCAAGGCTGGGGCCGCACGGCGCGTGTGGATGACCCGAACAAATATTTCATGGTCTCGACCGACTGCCACGCGAACGAGCCGCCCGACCTCTGGGTCAAACGCATCGACAAAAAGTATCTCGACCGCGTCCCCCGGATCGAGGTGGACGAAAACGGCGTCCAGTGGCGCTACTGCGAAGGCTACCGCCCGGACCGCGTCCGCGTTATGAGCTTCGAGGGCGAGGACTGGATTCGCTCCAAGGCCGGCGCGGACCCGGCCGACCGGATGAAGGACAACCAGGCGGACGGCATCGACGTCGAGATCATCTTTCCGAACAAGGGCCTCGCCATGTGGGCGACCCCGGATCCGATCTTCTCTTCCGCCCAGTGCGCCGTCTGGAATGACTGGGCGCACGAGCAGTTCACCGGCTACGGCCAGGCGATGGTACCGGTCGCCGCCATCGCAACCGGCGACCTGGACTGCGCCATGGCCGAAATCGAGCGGGTAGCGAAAATGGGCTACACGATCCTGTCGCTGCCCTGCAAGCCGGTCTGGGGCGCGCATGACGTCGACCACGTCAACTACAACCTGCCGCATTTCGATCCGATGTGGGCGCTGATCCAGGAAGCCGACCTGACCATGACCTTCCACGTCTCCACCGGCCGGGATCCTCGGGCGGCCAGGGGCAATGGCGGCGCGGTCATCAACTACGTGACCCACTCGCTCGCGCCGACCATTGAGCCGGTGGCAAACCTCTGCGCTTCCGGCGTGCTGGAACGCTTCCCGAACCTGCGCTTTGCCACGGTCGAGGCCGGCATCGGCTGGGTGCCCTGGCTGATGGATGCGATGGACGAGGCCTACCGCAAGCACCACATGTGGGTGCGCCCGAAGCTGCAGATGCTGCCGTCCGAGTATTTCCGGCGGAACGGCTTCGCCACCTTCCAGGAAGACCCCTCCGGCCTGACACTCGCCGAGGACTGGCGCCTGATGGACAATTTCTGCTGGGCGAACGACTACCCGCACCATGAGGGCACCTGGCCGCACTCCTATCAGGCCATCGAGCGGACCATGGGCATGCTTAATGACGTGCAGCGGGCCAAGATCCTGGGACTGAACGCGGCCAAATGCTTCAAGCTGGAGGTGCCCGAACATCAGCGGCTGGAAGCTGTCCAGGCGGGAGCCTGAGCAAGATGAGCGCGGACATCCGCTCCTTCCGCATCGACATTCCGGAATCGGATCTGGACGACCTGCGCCGCCGCCTCCGTGCCACCCGCTGGCCGGAGACGGAGACGGTCGAGGACTGGAGTCAGGGGGTCCCGCTCGCCTACGCCCAGGAAGTCTGCGCCTACTGGGCGGACCAGTTCGACTGGCGGCCATGGGAGGCAAAGCTGAACGCGTGGCCGCAGTTTCTGACCGAGATCGATGGCATCGACATCCACTTTCTGCACGTGCTCTCCCCGCACGACGGCGCCCTGCCGCTGATCCTGACGCACGGCTGGCCCGGCAGCGTGCTGGAATTCCATAAGGTGATCGAGCCGTTGACCAACCCCACGGCGTTCGGCGGCCGGGCGGAGGACGCCTTCCATCTCGTCATTCCCGCCCTGCCCGGCTACGGTTTTTCCGGCAAGCCGGCCGCGCCCGGATGGGGCGTGGAGAAGATCGCCGAGGCTTGGGAAGAGCTGATGGCCCGACTCGGCTACGGCCGCTATGCCGCCCAGGGCGGCGACTGGGGCTCGGCCATTACCGCCTGCATCGGCGCACAAGACCCGGAGCACTGCGCTGGCATCCACTTGAACATGGTCAACGCGCGCCCAACCGACCGGGAAAACCTGACCGAGCAGGAACAGGCCGCCCTCGAGTCGCTGAAGCATTACCAGGATTGGGACAGCGGGTATTCCAAGCAGCAGGCGACGCGGCCTCAGACCCTCGGGTATGCCCTGGCGGATTCGCCTGCGGGCCAGTGCGCCTGGATCCTGGAGAAATTCTGGGCCTGGACCGATTGCGGCGGCCATCCGGAAAATGCCCTCAGCCGCGATGAGATGCTGGCCAACATCTCGGTCTACTGGCTCACCAATAGCGCAGCGTCATCGGGGCGCCTCTACTGGCAGAGCTTCGGCAAACACCGCCCGCCGAAGGTGGACGTGCCG
>CAYYSC010000200.1:0-6311 GCA_964474065.1 uncultured Rhodospirillales bacterium
TGCCATTGCTGCATCAGGCGAGGTTGTTGGTGCAACCCTCGGGAATGACGTGAATTTACGCGATATTGAAGGGCGAAGCGCCTTGCTGCTTGGCCGGGCGAAGGACAACAATGCATCCGCCGTCCTGGGGCCGTTCTTGCGCCTTTTCGACGACGACTTCGGCATCGACGACGTCCGCAAGGCTCAACTCTCGCTGAAGATCACGGGGGAGGACCGGTTCGTGCTGGAGGGCGCGAGCGATATGGCCGCGATCAGCAGGGACCCGCTCGACCTGGCAGGGCAGACCCTCAGCCCGCATCACCAGTACCCGGACGGCGTTTTCCTGATGTGCGGCACGCTGTTCGCCCCAATACAGGACCGGGAGGCGCCCGGACAAGGCTTCACCCACAAGCTTGGGGACTGGGTAGAAATCGCGAGCCCGAAGCTGGGCCGGCTGATTAACCGGGTCTCTCGAACCGATCAGGCGCCGCCCTGGACATTCGGTGTCCGCGCGTTAATGGCCAATCTCGCCAGCCGGGGAATCGGGGTTTAGCGCGCCCCCTGTGGTTCAGCCACGGCCGCGGTAGGGCGGAACGCCCTGGTCCGGCAGCCACAGGTCCGCAGGCGGCGCGCCGGTCTGCCAGAACACATCGATCGGCATCCCGCCGCGCGGATACCAATAGCCCCCGATTCGTAACCATTGCGGCGCCAGCGTTTCCACCAGGCGCTTGCCGATATCGAGCGTGCACGCCTCATGGAAAGCTCCGTGGTTCCGAAAAGAGCCAAGGTAGAGTTTCAGCGACTTGCTCTCTACCAGCCATTGCGCCGGAACATAATCGATGACGAGGTGCGCGAAATCCGGCTGGCCGGTCACCGGGCAAACGGAGGTAAACTCGGGCTGCACGAATCGCACGAGATAAAGGGCGCCGGAATGCGGATTCGGAATGCGCTCCAATACCGCTTCGCTCGGTTCCGCGGGCATGGCCGTGGTATGGCCGAGTTGGTTGAGGTCGATTTCGCTCATGAGTTCCTTGGTCGTCCGGCATGAGATGATGACAGGTCACGGTATCAGTTTTGCCCGGATTTAGATTGCGACGCTATTTCCCCAGCGCCGGCGCGGCATTTCGATAGTCCGAACAATTCATAGCCTTTCCGCCGCCATGCTCCGATGGTAGGCCATGCGTGCTGCACTCGCTGGAACGCGGACTTTCCGTTGAACGGCGGAGCGGCAAGCCCTATCGTGAAACTGCATAGCTGGTATGCAGTTGCGCGATAGCCGCGACGGGGAGAATGAAATGCAGGCTGTTCTGGTACCGTTGAGCGATACATCGGGAATGCCGTCGATGTTACGCTGCGCTGGCAGCGTGGCCAATAATTTCTCCAGCTTCATCGAGGGTGCCTATGTGCGAGCCGAGCCGAGCGTGATTCTGGCGAGTGATGACACCGGGGCCACGACCCCCGCCTTGATCGAAAGTTTCGAGCGGGAGGATGCCGCGCGGGCCGATCGCCTGCAGCAACTCTTTCTCGAAGCCTGCCGCAGCGAAGGCGTCGGCGAGCGTGCCAGTGTGACGAATATCAGCGCCGCCGGTGGCGGTCTTGGCGGCTATGGCCGGCTGTTCGACCTGATCGTGGTCGGCCGTCCGGGCCGGGAGGCAGACACTCCGCCGATGACAACGTTAGAAACGGCCCTGTTCGACACGGGCCGTTGTCTGTTGATCGCGCCCCCGCGTAGGCCGGACAGCGTGGGCAAGAACGTCATGATCGCCTGGAACGGCTCCAGTGAGACAGCCCGCACCATCGCGCTTTCACTGCCTCTCCTCACGAAAGCGGAGAGGGTGACGGTGGTGACCGTGGACACTGGCGTCGTCACTGGGCCGGACGGCGGCGGCGTCGTCACTTATCTGTCCCGTCACGGCATCCAGGCCGAGCGCGATGACGTGGCGGCCGGCAGCCGCAGCGCTGGCGAGGCCATGCTGGACGAGGCGGCAAAGCTCGGCAGCGACCTCATGGTGAAAGGCGGCTATACCCGCTCGCGTCTCCGTCAGACCATTTTTGGCGGGCCCACCAGCCATATTCTGGCGAATGCCACCATTCCGGTGATCATGTCTCACTGAAGACCGCCAGCCGGTTTTCAATTGTTTCTGCGAATTTCGGGGAGGTCGCGCCTCTGGCCGTCGGGTGGCCGGACCTTGACGACCGGCCTTCACTCTTGGGCCCCCAGGGGTCAAGCACTAGCTTTTGGTCTATTATCCATTGGGCCGAGGATCGAGAGCGATGCCTTCCACAACAATACTGCCGGCCGGTCGCGGCCCGGCCGATGTATCCGGCAACGCGCGGCTGCGCCAAGCTATTGTCGAGATGCCCCCTCAATTGATCGGAGAGGTGGCGCGGCTGGGCATGGGCGAAAAAGGCATCATCCCGCTCTGGTACGGCGAAAGCGACGTTCCGACCCCGGCTTTCATCTGCAACGCGGCCCATCGGGCGATGCTCGCAGGCGAGACCTTCTATACCTATAAGCTCGGACTGCCGGCGCTTCGGCAGGCGCTCGCCGTCTACATGACGGGGCTTTATGCCAAGCCGGTCCCGGCAGAGCGGGTAACGGTCACGACGTCGGGTATGAACGCCATTATGCTCGGACTGATGGCAGCGCTTAACCCCGGAGACGATATGGTGCTGGTCGACCCGGTGTGGCCGAACTGCGAACAGTCCGCCCTTGCGATGGGAGCCTCCGTCACCCGCGTCTCGCTGGAGCAGGAGAACGGCGTTTGGCATCTCGATCCGGAGAAGCTTTTCGCCGCCTGCCGTGAGAATACCCGCGTCATCTTTCTGAATACACCGGGGAATCCTACCGGCTGGATGATCGAAAGCGACCAGCAACAGGCAATCCTGGACTTTGCCCGCGAACGAGGCATTTGGGTTATGGCCGATGAGGTTTATGCCCGGCTGGTCTACGACCGCCCGGTCGCCCCTTCTTTTCTGGACGTTGCGGAACCGGAAGATCCACTGATCGTCGTCAACAGCTTCTCGAAGAGCTGGGCGATGACTGGGTGGCGCATCGGCTGGATGGTGACCCCGCAATGGATGACCGAATCACTCTTCAGCATGATCGAGTACAATACCTCCTGCGTGCCCGCATTTGTGCAGGAAGGAGCTCTGGCTGCAGTCACAGAGGGTGAGCCGTTCGTAGCAGAGATGGTGGCGCGCTGCCGGGCCGGCCGGGAAGCTATCGTGCCCGCTCTGGAAGCGATGCCGCAGATCCAGATCGACCCGCCGCGCGCCGCCTTCTATGCCTTTTTCAAGGTGGAAGGCATGCGGGATAGCCTGACCTTCGCCCAGGAGATGTTCCGCCATACCAAGGTGGGCGTAGCCCCCGGCCGGGCCTTCGGTGAAGGCGGCGAAGGATGGCTTCGGCTATGCTTCGCCTCAGATCCCGCAACATTGGCGATCGCAGCGGAACGCCTGGGCAACTTCATGGCTTCCTACAAGCTTTGAGCCGCCTGGTCCGGTAGCAACCACCCCCAAACACGAGCGCAGGAGTTCAGCCATGGTCAGCCAATCCACCAGCGACCCCGTCCCGGCAATCACCGAACGGGAGGCGACCGGCGAGACTGCACAGATCTACCGCGATATCCGCACAACCCTTGGCGTGCCGGTGGTCAATCTGATCTGGCGCCATTTGGCGACGATGCCGGATGCTTTGCCCTGGGTCTGGAACAGCGTTCGCCCTGCCTACGCTGCGGGCGCGGTTGCCCGTGCAGCAACGCATCTTCGCCAGAGCCTCTCCCTGCCGCAACAGCCGCCCTGGCCGGTGAGCGAACTGGAAACAACCAATCTCAATGCCGAGGACCGGATGGGAATCCGCCGGGTGCTGAAATCTTATGACCGCTCCAATGCCATGAACCTCGTCGCGCTCGGCGCCCTGCAGGCGAGAATCCACGGACAGATCGACCCGACCCCGCTTCCGAAGGTCGACGCCGGTGAGAACATCGAAGGGGAACTTCCGCGACTGCTACCCATGGCAGAGATGGACCCGGCGACGGCTGATCTCGTCCAACGCCTGAACGCCGTCGGGGACAACGAGCAGCGGGTCATTGCCAGCATGTACCGGCACTTAGCCCATTGGCCCGGATTTCTCCAACTGGTCTGGGAGCGGCTAGAGCCGATCGCAGCGGACGGCAGTATTGACCGGATGATTCAAGAGAGCGTGGAAACCGGACGTGGCATCAGTCGCCAGCTTGCAGCAATCATGACGCCGCCGGCCGATATCCCCGCTCCCGAGACGGTGGTACAGGTCAATGCAGCGTTGGACCTGTTTATTCACCATGCCATAGGCAGAATGGTGCCCATCGGCCGCATGCTGACCGTTAGCTTCCCATCCGAATGATAGTGGGATGTGAGGCTCGCCATGGGCTCGTTGCTCGGCTATAAACCGCGGATCGGACGACGAGGAAAGACGATGCCCGACTTATCGACTTTGGAAAAAATCTGCGCGGAAAAGGGGCTGAAGATGACCGAGCAGCGCCGCACCATTGCGCGAGTGGTCTCCGAAGCGACAGACCATCCCGATGTCGAAACTGTTTATCGGCGGGCGACGGAGATCGACCCGCGCATTTCCATCGCCACCGTCTACCGCTCTCTCAAACTCTTCGAGGATGCCAACGTGCTGATCCGGCACGATTTCGGTGAAGGGCGAGCCCGCTATGAAGAACACGGAGAGCACCACGAGCACTTGATCGACATCGAAACAGGAGAGGTCATCGAGTTCCATAACGAAGAGATCGAGGCAATGAAGGAACGCATTGCACGCGATCTCGGTTACGAGTTGGTGGATCACCGGCTCGAACTCTACGGACGCAAGATCAAACCCTGAGCCGGTGGCGCATTGTCATCGGCCTGGCTCAGGCAAGGTGCAAGGTTCTTGGTATAACACGCTCGCTACGCTGGTCCCACCGTGCCCGTGGTAGCGGTTGCCTGGCTGGTCCTTACCCCTACCAGGGCTCCGTGGAGCCGTGTTTTCGGCATTGTTCTGCCCGACTATCTTGTCGCCTTCGTCTACAGCGATTTCCTGGAATATGCCGGTCCACCTCGCGCAATTGAAGGACAACTGGTTGGCTGCGCTGGTCTGCGTCGCTTCGAAGAAGGACTTGCGGATGAGCCTGTTGCTTCGCCCCTTCGACTACGCAATGCTGGCCAGCGTTGTTTATGCGCTGGCCAGCGAAAAACGGTTGGAAGCCCGCCCGTTGGCGGCACTGGCAGTCGCCCTCGTCGGAGACATACCGGTCATCATAATGAGCCACCCTAGCAGTCCCGGGCAAAGCCGGCGTTTCCCTGAATTGTCCTGCTAGTCGCCGATAACGGCGATTTCATCGCCCTCCTCAACAGGGTCGCCCTCAGCCACCATTACTTCTTTCACGGTGCCGGCACACGGGGCGCCGACGGGAATTTCCATTTTCATGCTTTCGACAAAGATGATCGGATCATCTTCCTCGACCCGGGTGCCGGCAGGCGCTTCAATGCGCAGAACTTTACCGGGGATTTCGGATTCCACGGTCGTATCAGCCATCTTGGGGATTTCCTTGGGAGAGACTTATAAAAGAAGAATAAACTTACTTTCGGCCTCGTCGCCTGACAAGCATCCCTATTGCGCGATGCGGCAACGGCCATTCCCTCAAATCGCGCACCATTCGGCAGACCAATGATGAATTCAAAGACAATATCCTCGCTAGCAGTGCGGCCAGACACAGATAGAACAGCATCTCCGATGAAGAGTATCGAGGACCTACACGCTGGCTATCGCCGGTTCCGTGAAGGGCGATATTCCGAAGCAGAAGACCGGTACCGGCGTCTGGCCGAGCAGGGGCAGAGCCCTGCGGTAATGCTGATCGCCTGCTGTGACAGCCGGGCCGACCCCGCCATGATCTTCGACGCTGGGCCTGGAGAATTGTTCGTGCTCCGCAACGTCGCTAACCTCGTGCCACCGCCGGAGGACGACAACGCATTTCATGGCACCAGTGCAGCAATCGAGTTTGCGGTGACCGTCCTAGGGATCTGTCACATTGTGGTCATGGGACACGCCCAGTGCGGCGGCGTCCGGGCCTACGTGGACGGGGCATTCGGCCATCGCGGCGGAAACACTTATATCGACCGCTGGGCATCGCTTCTGGCCCCTGCCTATGATTCTCTACCAGAAGGCCTGATCCCGGATGAAGCAGCACAGCAGCTCGAAAGGGCGGCCATTCGGCAATCCCTGATCCAGTTGTGCAGGTTTCCGTTCGTTCGCGAGCGAATCCAAGCAGGCAGGCTCAACCTTCATGGCGCATTTTTCGGCATCG
>CAYYSC010000201.1:0-6302 GCA_964474065.1 uncultured Rhodospirillales bacterium
GGAAGAGACTGCCCTGCGCCGCTTCAAGGAAACGCGGCGCCGGCATCCGCTCTCTGCCGATGGCTCGCCGCGAGAGGGGCTGGCGATGGAACGCCGATTGCTCGCTCGTTTGAAAGCGGAGGCGGACGCGATGCTTGACACGTCGCTGCTGTCACCGCGGGAACTGAAGCGATGGATCGCCGGAACGTTTGGCCCGGAGAGGTCGGCAAGTCTCTCCGTTCAGATTATCTCATTTTCCTACCGCGTTGGCTTGCCCAGGGAAGCCGACCTCGTATTCGACGTGCGGTTCCTCTCGAACCCCCATTATCACCAGACGCTCCGCCCCAAGAGCGGGCTGGACCCGGAAGTCGCCGCTTTCGTCGAAGCGGACCCCGGCACGGCTCGGTTGCTCAAAGAGTTGCAGAATTTCCTGGGGTTCGTGCTTCCGCGCTACGAGCAGGAGGGGAAAAGCTACCTGACCGTTGCAATCGGGTGTACCGGTGGCCGGCACCGCTCGGTCTATGTCGCCGAGAACGTCTCCACCATCCTGTCAGCCCAGGGATGGCCGGTGAGCACGACGCACCGAGACATGGGCCGCGAGCATCAATTCCAGGCAGCACGCTGATCCCGCTGCGCTGTAGCTGCGTAACCACCTTAAAGGGAGAGTGATCTTCAAGAAAGGGTGGCGGACCCGGACGATGGTTGGGGGCAATGGATGCCCGGGCCCGCCGCTGCATCGCGCGAAAAGCGCGCGTCGCAGGCAAACTCGAGAGCCGAAAATAGGCGCTTTGAAATTCGATGCCAATAGGAATTTTTATGGTTCGGGAATCGTTGTGGAATACCCTTTAACCCGCCATCCCTTGGTATTCCTTGTGTCAGGCGCATCTGTGTCGGGCGCATCGGATTTTTCCATCGGCTGAAGCCTCGATGATGACGAGGTGACAGCCGGTCGTCTCGCACCAGCCTCCTCTCCTCATTTATTTCCGCGCGAGTTTTCCGCGCGAGGGTTTCGGGAAGTGATCGCGGTTGGCCTTTCAGCAGGGAGCGTCTATGGTCCGCGCATCCGATGTGTTCCGTCTTTGGACTGCCCCCGATGGCCTACCCCGAGCGCGATTACCAAACCCTGCACGAATTCGTTCACCAGGCGCGGCTGAATCTGCCGCAAACGACCTGGGACTATCTAACCGGCGGCGCTGAGACCGAGACAACGCAGGTCCGCAACCGGCTGGCCATTGAATCACTCGCTTTCTGCCCGCGTGTCCTGCGGGACGTCTCACAGGTGGATGCCTCGGGTGACGTGCTAGGCAATCGCCTGCGCTTGCCGGTCATTCTGGCGCCGATCGGATCGGTCGAGTCGTTTACGCCGGAAGGCGCGGTTGCTGCAGCCCGTGCTGCGGAAACTTTTGGCTGTGATCACATGCTGTCCTCGGCGTGCGATCCGGGCCTGGAAGAAGTCGCGCAATCGGTCAGGAATCCGTCGATGTTCCAACTTTATGTGCGGGGCGACCGCGCATTCGTGGAGGATATCGGTCACCGGAGCATTGCGGCCGGCTACCGGGCCTTTTGCTTCACGGTGGACACCGCCGTCTACTCGCGGCGGGAGCGTGACATGGCGAAGCGTTACCTGCCTAGGGGACGCCGCCGCGCTTGGGCCGGCGAAAATCCGATGGTCTATCAGGCGGCCCTTTCCTGGGCGGATATCGAAGCCTTTAAGGCAAAGTTCGATGTTCCGCTGATCCTGAAAGGTATTGCTACCGCGGAAGACGCCCGGATTGCCGTGGATATGGGCGTACAAGCGATTTATGTTTCCAACCACGGGGGCCGCCAATTGGACCATGGCCTCGGCAGCATCGGCGTGCTGCCGGAAATCGTTGACGCCGCCGGCGGGAAGGCCGAGGTATGGGTCGATGGCGGTTTCATGCGCGGCACGGACGTGGTCAAGGCCATGGCGCTGGGCGCCAATGCGGTCGGGCTGGGGCGCCTTCAAGGATATGCCTTGGCGGCAGGTGGTCAGCCCGCCATGGTGCGCGCCCTGGAAATTTTGGAAGCCGAAGTTAAGGTGGCCCTGGGCCTCTTGGGCGTCACCAGCTTGGCAGAACTTAACCGGAGCTATGTTACCGAAGTCCCCCCCGTGCCTTCACAATGGAATGGCAAGACCATGCTAGAGCGGATGTTTCCTCACCTTGATCTGGAAGATCCGGGCTACTAGCGCACTGGACCAGGAACAAAGGACACCCCATGCGATCGATCCTCGGCGCTCTCCTCGCCGTCGCTGTCAGTTTTGCGGCGAATGCACAGAACCAGCCCGCACAGAACCAGACGGCTCCGCAGGCCGCAGAGGAGCCCCAGGTTGAAGTTACCACCAACCAGGATTGGCACGTTGCCTGCCGCGATACCGAAGTCGATGGCAAGGCCGAAAGGCTTTGCCAAATGCAACAGACCCTCGAAGAGGTTGATTCGGGCGAGCCGTTCCTGCGGATTACCATTCACTACCCGCGCGACAACGGGGACCGGCCGGTGATGCGGATCTTCGCGCCGCTCGGCGTTCTTCTCCGTCCCGGTATCGTCATGCAGATCGATGATGGAGAGGAGTTGCGCCTGCCGTTCCAGGTGTGCCTGGGGCAGCCCGCGGCATGCATTGTCGAGGGGGCGATGGAGCAGGACATCGTGCAACTGATGAAGGCCGGCATAAGTGGCGAGTTCCGTCTGTCCATGGTCGGCAACCGGCAGGTAGAGGCGCCGTTTTCGCTGAAGGGGTTTACCAAGTCCATCAACTCCCTGAAATAGGGCAAGGCGCTTTCTTCCGGGTAAGGAAGAAGAGGGTCGACAAAGGTCAACTCTATCTCTGATTGTAATTCATAAGGCGTCTTGGTTTTCGGCCGATTCGGACCAGCCCTTGCGGCCGCAGGGGCTGGCACGGGGAGTTGTCGTCAAGCCAGCAGTTGGTGATCGGATAATCTATTGCCATTTTGAGGTTTTCCGGGCTTTCGCCAATCGTGATCTCATGAGAACAGAAAGCGCTTTTATGTAGGGAACAAAAATGGTACATGGTCTCCATTGCTTAATGGCGCTGCGACGTGCGACAATGGAGATAGATAATGGCAGGTAAGACTCTCCGTTTGGTTGAGAATGGCGACATGGACAAGAAAAAGGCTTTAGACGCGGCCCTGGGCCAGATTGAGCGTGCTTTCGGGAAGGGCTCGATCATGCGCCTTGGCGACAAGGACTCGGTCATCGAGACCGAGGTCGTGTCTTCGGGCTCGATCGGGTTGGATATTGCGCTGGGCATCGGCGGCTATCCCCGCGGCAGGGTGATCGAAATTTATGGTCCGGAAAGTTCCGGCAAGACAACGCTGGCCCTTCATGCGGTGGCTGAGGCACAGAAGAAGGGCGGTGCGGCCGCGTTCGTCGATGCCGAACACGCCCTCGATCCGGGCTATGCCCGCAAGCTGGGAGTCAATCTGAGTGAGTTGCTGATCTCGCAGCCGGACACGGGCGAACAGGCATTGGAGATCGCCGATACGCTGGTGCGTTCCGGGGCCCTGGACGTGGTGGTGATCGACAGCGTGGCCGCTCTGGTGCCACGGGCTGAACTGGAAGGCGAAATGGGCGATTCTCTGCCCGGCCTACAGGCGCGGTTGATGAGCCAAGCCCTGCGCAAGCTCACCGCCTCTATCAATAAGTCCCATACCATCGTCGTCTTTATCAACCAGATCCGCATGAAAATCGGGGTCATGTTCGGCAATCCCGAAACGACCACCGGCGGCAATGCGCTGAAATTCTATTCCTCCGTCCGCCTGGATATTCGGCGCATCGGCTCCATCAAGGATCGGGATGAGGTCACCGGCAATCAGACCAAGGTCAAGGTCGTGAAGAACAAGATGGCGCCGCCATTCAAGGTCGTGGAATTCGACGTCATGTACGGCGAAGGCATCTCCAAGATGGGCGAGTTGCTCGATCTCGGCGTTGCAGCCGGTATCGTCGACAAATCGGGCGCTTGGTTCTCTTATGACGGCAAGCGGTTGGGTCAGGGGCGCGAAAATTCGAAAAATTTCCTGCGTGACAATCCGGATGTGGCCGAGGTGATCGAAAGCCGTATACGCGCAAATGCAGGGCTGGTGGTCGATAAGATGATGAGTGGCCATGAGGGCGACGAGACCGATACGGATTACGACAGCGCTGACGAAAGCGCTGCGAGCGGGTCTTTCGCCTGACGCCCAGCCTGATTAAGGCTTGGCAGCGCCAGCAATCAAGACCCCACCAGAGGGGTCTTGCCTGGACAGAACGGCTTCTGCCCACTATGTCAAGCGCTGCTTTTCCGGTCTGATTGCGGGCTGCCAGCCGCGTTTGATTGATGCCGGATTTCCTATTGAAATGGCGCATGACACTATGGTGACGACGAGCGATATCCGCGCGAGCTTTCTGAACTTCTTTGCCAAGAACGGGCATGAAATCGTCGCATCGAGCCCGTTGGTGCCGCACAACGATCCCACCCTCCTCTTTACCAATGCGGGGATGGTGCAGTTCAAGAACGTGTTCACGGGCATGGAACAGCGTCCCTATAGCCGGGCAGTCACGTCGCAAAAATGCCTTCGGGCTGGCGGCAAGCACAATGATCTGGAAAACGTCGGCTACACGGCGCGGCATCACACGTTTTTCGAGATGTTGGGCAATTTTTCGTTCGGCGATTACTTTAAGGACTTGGCGATCGAGTTTGCCTGGAACTTCGTGACCCGGGAGCTCGGCATCCCGGGCGACAGGTTGTTGGTGACGGTCTTCTCGGAAGACGAAGAAGCTGCGCGTCTATGGCGCAAGATCGCCGGCCTTTCGGATGACAAGATCATCCGTATCCCGACCTCCGACAATTTCTGGTCCATGGGCGATACCGGGCCCTGCGGGCCCTGTTCCGAGATCTTTTACGACCATGGCCCTTCTATCCTCGGCGGCCCACCCGGCAGCCCGGATGAGGACGGAGACAGGTTCATTGAGATCTGGAACCTCGTTTTCATGCAGTTCGAACAGGTGACGAAGGAAGAGCGCGTCGACCTGCCCCGCCCTTCCATCGATACCGGCATGGGACTGGAGCGGATCGCGGCGGTCCTGCAGGGCAAGCACAATAACTACGATATCGATCTGTTTCAGGCGTTGATCCATGCCTGCGCGGAGGCGACGGGGGTCGATCCGGAAGGGCCGCATGCGGCTTCTTACCGCGTCATCGCCGACCATTTGCGCGCCACCAGCTTCCTGATTGCCGATGGCGTGCTGCCTTCGAACGAAGGCCGGGGTTATGTGCTCCGCCGCATCATGCGCCGTGGCATGCGCCACGCCCATATGCTCGGCGCGAAGGACCCGCTGATGTTCCAACTGGTTCCGGAACTGGTCCGGCAGATGGGCACGGCATTCCCGGAATTGATCCGCGCGCACGCCCTGATCACCGAAACCCTGAAACTGGAGGAAGAGCGGTTCAAGCAGACGCTGGAGCGCGGTCTGCGCCTGCTAGAGCAGGAGACCGAGGATCTGCCTCGCGGCGGCGTCCTTGACGGCGAAGTCGCCTTCCGCCTGTACGACACTTACGGATTCCCGCTCGACCTTACGCAGGACGTGCTGCGTGGCCGGCATATTACCGTCGATACCGACAGGTTCGATGCGGCAATGGAGCGGCAGCGTGCCGAAGCGCGGGCCGCTTGGGCCGGCTCCGGGGAAGCGGCGGACGAAGCGATCTGGTTCGACCTGCGCGAGCGGCACGGCGCGACCGAATTTCTGGGCTATGGCGTGACCGAAGCGGAGGGTCAGGTTGTGGCGATTATCCAGGACGGCCAACTGGTCGACCGGATCGAAGCGGGGGCAGAGGCCGCTATTATCCTGAACCAGACGCCGTTCTATGGCGAGTCCGGCGGCCAGGTTGGCGATATGGGCACGATCCTCGGCGAGACGGGCCGCTTCTCGGTGACCGACACGCAGAAAAAAGTCGGCGATCTGTTCGTGCACTTTGGCACCATGCAGCAGGGCTCCCTTGCCACCTTGGAGCCCGTTTCACTGCAGGTCGATGCCGCCCGCCGCGATTCGATCCGCCGAAATCACTCGGCAACGCACCTATTGCATGCCGCGCTGCGGCGCACGTTGGGTGAGCACGTGGCGCAGAAGGGCTCGCTAGTTGCGCCGGAGCGCTTGCGCTTCGACATTTCGCATCCAAAGCCGCTCAGTGAAGCCGAACTGGCCACGATTGAGCGGGAGGTCAACGCTCGCGTGCGCCTGAATACGCCGGTGACCACGCGGTTGATGCCAACGGACCAAGCGATCGAGGCTGGAGCCATGGCCCTGTT
>CAYYSC010000202.1:0-6294 GCA_964474065.1 uncultured Rhodospirillales bacterium
GCACATGGATGTGGGCACCGCCGCCGTCATCCTGCCCTGGCACGATCCGCTGCGCGTCGCCGAGCAGGTGGTGATGCTCGACCTGCTGAGCGAGGGGCGGCTCCGCTTCGGCATGGGCCGCGGTCTGGCGCGCCGGGAGTTCGAGGCCTTCCGCCTCTCCATGGACGAGTCGCGCCAGCGCTTCGACGAGGCCTCCGCCATGATCGTGAACGCGCTGGAGACCGGCTTTATCGAGGGCGACGGCCCCATGTACAAGCAGCCGCGCACCGAAATCCGCCCGCGCCCGCAGCACTCCATGAAGGGCCGGCTCTACTCGGTCGCGACCAGCGAGGAGTCGGTGGACTCGGTGGCGAGGCTCGGCGGCGTGCGCATGGTCATGTTCGCCGACCGGCCCTGGGAACTGCGCGCGCCGGTCATCAACCTCGGCCGCGACCTGCACATGAAGTATCACGGCGTCGCCGCGCCGCCGCCGATGCTGACGGACTTCGCCGTCTGCGCGGCCTCCAACGAGAAGGCGGAGGAAATGGCCCGGAAGTATCAGGGCAAGTTCACCGAAAGCAACTTCTACCACTACGAGTTCCTGGGCCAGCACTTCGCCAACGTGAAGGGCTATGACGGCTACCAGCAGAAGGCCGAATTCGCGCGGAAGGCCGGCGGCGACCTGAAGCCCGCCGTCGAGAACTTCATGAAGGCGGCAAGCTGGGGCACGCCCGACCGCATCCTCCGCGAGTTGGAGAAGCGGCGGGAGGTGGTCGGCGACTTCGAACTGAACGTCTCCTTCCGCTTCGGCGGCATCCCCTTCGACGAGGCGGAAGCGAGCGTGAAGCTGTTCGCGAAGGAAGTGCTGCCGGTGCTCCACACCTGGAAGAACGAGGCCGCCGCCGCCGCGGAATAGGGCGTTAATACAGTCCCCCGCTCCTCCATGATGCGGGACGGACGGTCGTTTTGTCCCTCCGTCAAGCCTTGCCCATGGCCGAGTGCCGTTCGGGTGCGCTTTGACTCAAGCTTGCGTCATCGGTGACCCGGCCCAGCCTCCATCCCAGTAACGCGTTCGAGTACACAGAGCCTTGTTCGGGAATTGATACCCGTCCGAAGTCGTCCGGGTTGCGTTCCATCCGAAGTGCTACTACCAAACAATTGTGTTTTGCGCATGTATACCAGCGTATAAGGCCTAGGCTGGCGCAGGATGATGCGCCCGCAAGAGGCAAGAGGGAGTAGGGACGATGCGTGTTTTGATCGCCGCTTTGGTGCTCGCGTTCGGAACGGCTCAGGCGAAAGACTACCGGGTCGACCCGTCCACGTTTGGCCAATTGCCGACGGGCAGCCTGGTGGCTGGCGACCGGGTGCTGCTGGCGCCGGGCAAGTACGGCCATCTCATGATCCGGGGCATCCATGCCAAGGGCGGCCAGGTCGAGATCGTGGAAGAAAGCGACGGCGTACACGCAACATTCCTCGATGTCCGCAATTCGTCCAACGTCGTCATCCGCGGCATCGATGTCTGGCCGGAGGCCGTCGGAACCGACTGGCTGGCGCGCGTGCAGACGAAGGGCAAGACCGCCAACATCGTGCTCGATCAGCTCGACATTCGCGGCGGCCCCAACGACGACTGCATGTCCTGGTCCCTTGCGGACTGGAAGGCCACCGATGGCCGGGCCGTCCTGCTCTACGGGTCCGGCCACACGATCCAGAACAGCCGCGTGCGCTGTTTCCGGACCGGCATCTTCGTGCTGGGGGACAATATTTCCGCCCTGAACAACGACGTGCGCGGGATGACGGGCGACTTCTTCGCCTTTTCGGGAAATAACGTCCGCATCGAAAACAACCGGATCGCCGACGGGTTTGATCGCCGGGACGGAAACCACCGGGACGCCATCCAGTCCCGCAGACCGCGCGACCGCGCGAAAATCGCGGACACCGTCATTGCCGGCAATGTGTTTCATTACTGGACCGGTCCGGCCGATCACCCGCTGCGGTCTCCGGACTCCCAGGGCTTCATGCTGCACGACAATCCGATGGTGGACCTGACGGTCCGGGACAACGAAATGGTCATTTCGGCATGGCATGGCATTTTCGTGAAGAATGGCGGGAATGCGCTGATCACCGGCAACACGATCGTCTCCGCGTCACCGGGCAAGGTTGGGTGGATCAATACGTTCTACGGCAATGGCGGTTCTGCCGAGGTGAGCCGGGCCACCGTTGCCGGCAACCGGGCGGAGCGGTTCAAGATCGACCGGAGGGACCGAGAGACGAACAATGCGCTGATCCGAAACGAGGAGAGCGTGATGCAGACGGTCCTTGCCAAGCTCGCTTCCCCGCCGCCGGCGCCCCCGGCACCGCGAGCACGGCCGTAGCAGATAAGCTCCATCCGCGTCATTTGGCCATGAAACGCGGAGGGGGCCGCGACGTTGCTCCAGTGGGGACAGCAGTGCGTCCTCAGCGAACGGAAACAGTCCGGCTGTGAGAGCCGGTCCGGGAAAGGAGCATCGATCCAATGACGGAATCCGCACGCCAATCTTCTCCTGCCTGCCCGTCCAGAGTCCGCCACGCGCTCCGGCGCGTTTGCTCCGTCGCCGCAGTCGGCGTCGTCGCTATGGCGGTCTCTGCTGCCGGAACGGCTGTGCCCGCGCAGGAAAACCACCAGGTCGAGATGCTGAACAAGGGGCCGGACGGCGAGCGGATGGTCTTCGTTCCAGCCTATCTGCACGTCCAGCCGGGCGACTCCGTGACCTTCGTGCCGGTGGACAGGTCGCACAATTCGGAGTCGATCCTGGGCATGATCCCGGATGCCGCGGACGCCTGGAAAGGCAAGATCAACGAAGAAATCACGGTCACGTTCGAAGAAGAGGGCGTTTACGGCTACAAATGCCTGCCGCACTATGGTCTCGGCATGATCGGACTGATCCAGGTCGGCGAGGAAACGCCGAACCTGGATGAAGCGCAAAACGTGCGGCTTCCGGGCCGGGCCGCCGGGCGCATGGCCCTGCTGTTCGAGCAGGTGACGGCAGGCAAGTAACGGAAGGGTCAGCGCAACGGTTCCGGCGCTCCGGCGGTTGCGAGAGTTCAGCAGGCGCATTATCCGGGGCGACAGCGCATAAGCGGAAGGATAGGCCATGCTTTTGAACGGTTCCTGCCATTGCGGTGCGGTAAAGTTCTCGGTGGAGGCGTACGCGCCGGTGCCGTACCTGCGCTGTCACTGCTCGATCTGCCGCAAGACGGCGGGCGGCGGCGGCTTCGCCATCAATCTCGGCGCCAAGACTGACACCCTGAAGGTGGAAGGCGGTGACGCGATTACTGTGTTTCACGCCAGGATGGATGGCATGGAAGGCTCGGCTGAGCGGCGGTTCTGTTCGAAATGCGGCTCGGCTCTCTGGGTTTACGATGATGCCTGGCCGGAGTTGGTGCATCCGTTCGCCAGCGCCATCGACACGCCGCTGCCGGAGCCGCCGGAACAGGTGCACATGATGCTTGGCTCGAAGGCCAGTTGGGTGCGGGACGACTCGCGCCCGGGCGAGGAAAAGCACGATGTCTACCCCTCCGAGTCGCTGGAAGCATGGCACCGCGCCCACGGTCTCCTGGATGACGGCTAGGCAGCGTTAGGCGGCGGCACAACCCCGGTTTGCGGCAAGGCGCGGGCCGGGCCGTCCGCCACGATCCGGCCGTCGACCAGTTCGATGCCCCGTTGCATCCGCGCCGCCATGGCGAGGTCATGCGTGACGGCGACCACACTCTTTTCTCCGCCGGCGACGATACCCGCCAGGATCTCGAATACCTGCTCCGAGGCGTGGGTGTCGAGCGAACCGGTAGGTTCGTCGGCCAGAATCAAGGGCGCGTCATTGGCGAGCGCACGTGCTACCGCCACGCGCTGGCGCTGGCCGCCGGAAAGCTGGTGCGGCCGTTTCGGGAGATGCTCGCCCAGCCCAAGGCGCTTCAGGAGATGGGCGGCACGGTCTCGCATTTCCGGCCGCGGCCAACGGCGAAGGCGGCGCATTGGGATCATAACGTTGTCCAAAATCGAGAATTCCGGCAGCAGGAAGTGAAACTGGAACACAAATCCGATCCCGGCGAGGCGGATTTCCGCCAGATCGTTGTCGGACAATTCCGCCGTGGGATGACCCTCGAACAGCACCTCGCCTTCAGTTGGTTTGTCTAGCAACCCCATGAGGTACAGCAGGGAAGATTTGCCTGAGCCCGACGGACCGGTAATCGCCACAAATTCTCCGCGGCCGACGTCGAGTGTAATGTCTTCGACGAGCGTCACCGGTACTGTTCCGGGAAGCACCCGGCTGACGCGCCGGGCAGCGACCAGGCTGTGGCCGTTGGCCGGTGCCGCCGGGCTCATGCCGCACCCCTGATGACGTCGATGGGATTTCCCTTGGCTGCCTTCCTGGCGGGCAGATATCCGGCGGTGCTCGCTGCGGCAAGAGCTAGGCCGACGGCAATGAAATAATGGAGGGGGTCGTATGTCACAGGCAGGCGCGAAATCTCGGTTGCCTGTGCCACCTCGAACTTTACCGAGCCGAGCAGCACGGTCAGTCCGTAGCCGAGAAAGGACCCGATTAGCCCGCCAACCCCGCCCATAAGCGCGCCCTCGCTGACGAAAATCAATCGGATGTCGCGGTTCTGAAAGCCAAGCGACTTCAAGATGGCGATGTCTCGCGCCTTTTCGTGGGTGATGATTGACACGATGTTGAAGACGCCAAAGCCTGCGACGACCAGGATTGCCGCCACCACCGTGTACATGATGATGTTGCGGATTTGGAACGCCTCCAGCAGACTCTCATTCGCTTCCTGCCAGGAAACGGCCTTGTAGCCGAGCATTGCCTCCGCGCGGGAAGCCACCATTGGGGCCATGCCGGGATCGGCCAGCCGGATGCGGATATCGTTGATGGCGTTGAAGCGCCCGGCCAGCACCTGCGCCGTGCGCAGCCGCACATAAACCCTGGCTTCATCCGTGGCGACGACGCCCGTGCGGAACAGGCCGACCACCTTTAACTGGCGGACCACGCCACTGCCGACGCTGAGTTGCAGGCTGTCGCCAGGCTCGATGGAAAGGCGTTCGGCGAGGCGCTCGCCGATAACGACGGAGAAGGCTGTTCCCTCCAGATCGTCGAGGCGGCCCCAGGTCATGTCATCAGCAATGGAAGAAACCTTCACTTCATCGCCCGGATTGACGCCGACAACGCTGACGCCGCGCTCGGTTCCGCCATACCGGGCCACGCCTTGAATATTGAGGCCGGCGGAAATGGCACCAGGGACCCAACCCTCGAGTGCCGCGAGTGCAGCCGTCGGATTGAGAATGCCCCGCACGTCGTCCCGCGGACGCAAGCCGTGCCATTCTACGGCGGCGAACACCCGCTCGGCCGGTTGTACGGGCGGCTCGCGCCGGTCGTCGGTAATCTGGACATGGGGCATGGCATCGATCAGGGTTTCGACGAAGTCTTCCTGGCTGCCCTGCATCAGCGCCGCCATGGCGATTGCGAAGCCAACTCCCAATGTTACGCCGGCGATTGAGACAAGCGTCTGCCGTCCGCGGCCGAGTACGTGCGTGATCGCGATTTCAAGAAGCAGCCTCATGGCTCGGTTACCGGTTCGGCGGGTACCGGCTTGACTCGCGTTCCTGGTTCCAAATCCTCAAGCGCCGGGGAGACTACCTGCTCTCCGGCATCCAATCCTGTGACAATCTCCACCTGCTGGGCACCGCCGATGCCGACCTCCACCGGGCGCAGTTCGATCCGCTGATCCGGTCCCAGAACCTGTACGGCGCCTGCGATCAGGGCCTGAGCGGGGACCAGGACGGCGTTTTCCGCCGTGCGAATGACGATATTCACGTCGACGGTCATGCCGATCAACAGCGGCGTTTCCCGCGGGAGCGCCAAGCGTACGCGGTAGGTTTTGAGTTCTGGATTACCCATCGGCGTAATGGACGAAACCTGCGCCTTCAGGTTCCGGTTGGGAAAAGCATCTGCCTTGAGCAGGGCTCGCTGGCCCACCCGGACGCGCGGGATGTCTTCTTCGTTCACTTCGGCGATGACCAACAAGGGTTGCGGCCGTCCGACCCAGGCCAATCCTTCGCCCAGTTCCGCCACCTCGCCCACTTCGCCTTCGATCCGCAGCACTTCACCCGCGAGCGGTGCCCGGATGGTCATATCTTCCAATTGGCTGCGTGCTGCTGCGAGCGCGGCTCGCAGCCGGGAGACTTCCGCGACATCGCGGTCGTATTGCTCCCGGGTAGTGATGCCGCGCTCGTAAAGATCCGCAGTACGCTGCAACTCCCGCTCGGCAAGCTGGACCTGG
>CAYYSC010000203.1:0-6237 GCA_964474065.1 uncultured Rhodospirillales bacterium
TGCAGGCGGCGGAAAACGGCAAGAGATGCGCGCCATCGCTTTTGCGGAATCCCGCGCGCAACGAGGGTAAAAACCACCGCTTCGGGGTGAATACCCAGTTCCTTCCGCGTTTTCGGAAACGGTGTCATGTCCCTGGGCAGGGCATTGCGCACCTTCGACAGGGCAGCCGGATCGAAAGCCAAGTCGCCGAAGATTTCGAGGTTCTTGTCGGCGGTGTAAACCCAGTGGGTGACCCCCCGGAGGATCTGGAACAATAGGCCAAAGGCTTCTAGCTTCAGCGAGTCATAGGATCCGTGCAATGTCACGATGTACGGTACCGGACTCGCTCCCTGCTCGTTGCGGAAGAACACCGAATCGCAGTGCACCACATGCGAGTGGATTAACGAAGCGCCAATGTTCTCCAGGAACGAATTGCGGCCCTGCGCCTGAAGCTCTCCGAAATGATAAATGGGGATGTGAGGATCAAGCGAGTTCAGCATGGCCTCATTGATCTCGGACATGTTGTAGGCCAGCATTGATACAGTCCGCCCGCGGGCAGTCAATTCGTTGGCCAGACTGATCGGGAATACCTCGCCGCCGCCGGAATGAAACCCGAGAAAGGCCATGACGATGTGAGATTCTTGGCGCTCGCGCTGCATCAGCGCTGGGACATCGAAGTGTTCTTCGAATGGGCCCACTGATTTTTCCATGCCATGATGATGGTACTGGAATTTCATATTATGGAGGAATTTATCCCGGGTAGGAGCGGGGATTCCCCACACATCGATCTTGTGTTCCAAAAGTCGCCACAGTTCTTCGTAATAATACATCTTGTTGAAATTGGAGGCAGACGTGTTCCTGGCGTGCTGACGGAAATAGGTGCGCGCCGCCGGTTCGTAAACCATTTGACCGCCTCCGATGATACGTGAATACAGGTACCAATCGCCGGCAATTTTAAAAGATTTTGCTTTGTCCCAGATATCCCGGCTGAGGGCGCTCTTCCGAAAAGCGCAACCGCCGACGTTCGCGACGACGTTGTTGATTCCGAATGCCCCGCAAAACCATTGTTTGGCGGGGCGCTTCACGGATGCGCCCCAGATTCCAGGCTCGGATTCCTCGCGGAACCCGTCCATTCCCTCCATCCGATTGCCATCGGTATTGCAGAACTGGATATTGCCGAACGCCAGCATAACCGAGCGATCGACGAAATGCGGAATGATCCGCTCCAGAAAATCCGATTCGCAGGTATCGTCGCTTTCGCAGATCCAAATAAACTCTCCCTTGGCCATGTCGATGCCCCGTTGCCACTGGGAAAAGACATTGCCGGAATTCACCGAATTGAAATGAACCCGAACAGGGATGGAGATATCCGCAATCAGACTTTTGATTACGTCGACGCTATTATCTGAAGAGCAATCATCCAGTACAATAAGTTCAATGTTCTGGTAAGTCTGGGCCAGAATTGAGCGAACCCGTTCCGGCAAAAAGTTAGCGTGATTGTAATTGGGGACGATCACACTGACCAGCGGATGGAATTTCTCCGCCAGTGCCCGGTAGTAGGGTGCGGCCTCTCGTTTTTCGAACCGGCCATAACGGCAGTAATGAACGAATGGATTGATCCCGCCGGTCCTGATATCATCGTTCACCTTTAAGTAATAACTGGTCGAAAAATCCGCGTTCGGGTCCCTTCCTTCTTTCCAGCCATATACCAGATAGTGAGCAATAGGGTCTACGCCAGCTGCGGCAACGTCAGGATATTGAGAGAGGTAATAGCCCCTATCAAAGAACGGCTCGATCGCCTCGACTTCTTTCCGGTCAATATCGCCATCCATCGGAAACAACCCTCGTGACTTGCCGGGAAGGGCAGACTGTATAGCTTTCTATGCCGGCGCGGTCTCCAGCATTTACCATACAGCAGCTGCATCTCATTACCGACAACTTTAGCGGAAAAACGCCGGTTGCCGTACGGGACAAATTGATCCCCTATGGCCATTTCCCGGCCATGGGATGACTGACGGTGCGAATTGTTCCAAGCGTCTTGGAGACCGGGAAGCAACTGCTGCTTCGGCCCCTGCGCCGATACGGCGCAACATCTCGCCCTCGGGCGTTGAAGCCGCGATCGGGCCGCGGGTCTGGTCCGCGCCCGGGCCGCGGCTTTAACGCAACGCGGCCCAAGCGTTTTTTAGGATCGCGAGCAGGTCGCCGCCCATTCGGGCATAGTCGTCCACACCCGCTGCGGCATAGGCGTCGGCCTTCTCGCCCGGCGCGCCTGCCAGCGCGAGCCAACTACAGCCTGCCGCCTTCAGCGCCTTCGCCGTGGCTTCCGCCTGCGCCTCGTAGACTTTGTCGCTGGAGCAGATGCAGGCGAGACGGGTGCCGCTGGCCTTGAACGCTTCCGCGGCCGCTTCCGGAGTGTCGAAGCCGCCCGGGTCCAGCACTTCGATGCCGCCTGCCTCGAACGCATTGCGTGCGAAGCTCGCGCGCGGTGTGTAAGTCGCGAGCGAGCCCAGATTGGCAAGGAAGATCCGCGGACGCTGCCCTGTCTCCTTTAGGCGCTTGTCGCTCTCCCTGCGGAGGGCCTCGAACGGTTCGCCGAAGCGGCGGCGGGGCAGCGGCTGCACAGTGGCCGGGCTGCCGCCGAGCGCGCGTTGAATGTCCGTGATGCTGGCACCGTCCTTTGCCGCGGCGATGGCCGCCGCGGTGCGGTCCCCCCTTCCGGCTGCCGGCAGGCTGACCCTCTGGCCCGTGAAGCACGCAGCCACGCTGGCACGCACGGCGGCCAGGTCGGGTTCCGGTATCTCCGGCAGGTCTTCCGCCAGGTTCGGGAACTCGCTGACTCCGGTGAGCGGATCCCGGCGACGGGCGAGGTTCTTTTGCCGCTCTTCCCAGACTGCGTTCACCTTTTCCTGGATCATGCCGCATTCCAGAGCCTTGGCCATGCCGCCCGCGGCCTCGATCTCCTGGAACTGCGCCCAGGCTGCCTGGGCGAGCTTCTGGGTCAAGTCTTCGAGGAACCA
The DNA here is from genome assembly GCA_964474065.1 of uncultured Rhodospirillales bacterium. GTDB lineage: Bacteria > Pseudomonadota > Alphaproteobacteria > Bin95 > Bin95 > JACKII01. The sequence continues at coordinate 2,997 of CAYYSC010000203.1, forward strand.
GCTGCCCCCGCCCGGGTCCATGACCTTGTGCAGGCTGGATTCTTCGGCAAGCAGGAGCTGGGTGTTGCGGGCGATGCGCCGGGCGAAGGGATCGGACACGCTGCCGAGGGCCGCGTCGTAAGGAGCCACCGTAATACTGTCGGCTGCACCGACCGCGGCGGCAAAGCAGGAAAGCGTCGTGCGCAGGAGGTTGGTGTAGGGATCGCGCTCTGCCAGGTTGCGGTTGGCGGTGACCGCGTCGATGCGGGCTGCCCGCGCGTCAACGCTGGCTCCCGCGACCTCCGCGATCCGTGCCCATAGCTTCCGGGTTGCGCGTAGTTTGGCGATCCCAAAGAACTGGTCGGGGCCCAGTGGCAGGCTGAAGACGAGCTGCCGGCAGGAGGCGTCCACGCTCATCCCGGCCCCGGTCATCGCCCGCAGATAGGCGACCCCGGTCGCCATCGCGGCGGCCAAGGTCTGACTTTCAGAGGCGCCCGCAGCGTCGTAGGCGTTCGCGTCGATGGTTACGGCGGTTACATGAGGCCAGTGGGCGTCGGCAAAAGCGGCCAGATCCGCCATATCCGCGAGCGCCTGATCCAGGCCTTGGGGCAGGGTGCCCAATGCCGTGAGCGCGCCAATCGGGTCGGCGCCAAGGCGGCATCCTGGTGCCGGACCGCCCGCCCCGGCGAGCATGGCGGCGGCAGGCAGGAAGCCGGCCCCGGCATTCAACGCGATTTCGGTGCTGGCGGAATCGATACCGGCGAGCAGCGCTTTCCAGGCGGGCAGGCCGTGCAAGGGAAGGCCGTCCGCCCCAATGGATGGGTTGGCCGCATCTACGGCTTCACCGCCACGGATCGCTTCATCGAGGCGCAGCGCGACGGAGCTGGCACCGTTCGCCAGATCCTCTCGGATGGCGGCGTTGCTTTCAACCGGATCCGGGTGGCTTTGCGTCTGTCGGATGTCCCAACCACCCGCAGTGCGGCCGGCGGCATCGGCCCCACGGACAAACGGCGCAAGGCCCGGCAGGCCTGCCGGATCCGGCAGGCCGCTGTCTTGTTCGCGCGTATAGAGCGCCTTCAGATCGAAGCCTTCGTAAGTGGGGGTTGCCAACGCCTTTTCGACATCGCTGCGCTTCAGCGCTTTTTCGGCGGCTTCCAGCCATTCGGCATAGCTGGTTTCAGGGAAATCGCCGGCCAGCACCAATTTCTCGTCACTCATCGCGTCAACGAATCCTCACCTTCCGCGCACGGGTTGCCCCAGGAATAATGTGCCGGGCGTGGGAACGCCAGCCGCGGCTGGCCTAGCCGCGCAACATGGCCCGGGCGATTTGCTGCTGCTGGATTTGGCTCGTTCCCTCGAACAGGCGGAAAAGACGCACGTCGCGGTACATGCGGGTAATCGGATTGTCTTCGATGAAACCCGCGCCACCGAGAATTTGGACCGCCTTATCCGCCACGCGGCAGACCATTTCGGAGCCAAAGTACTTGGCGCTCGCAATCGCCGGGAAGGGGAGCGGCGTTCCGGCGGCGACCGCCTTGTCGAAATCCCGCGCCACTTCGAGGGTGAGCGCCCGGGCGGCGAGCATGTCCGCCTGCATGTCCGCGAGCATGCCCTGGACCATCTGGAAATTGCCGATGGGTTCGCCGAATTGCTGGCGCGTGCGCGCATGCGCCGTCGCTTCCGCGACCAGGCGCATGGCCTGGCCGACACAGGTGGCGGCGACGTGGGTGCGGGCGGAGTTGATGCCGCGGAGCGCGGCGTTCAGGCCCCTGCCTTCGACGCCGCCCACAAGGTTCGCCGCCGGCACCCGGCAGTTCTCGATCCGGATTTCCCCCGAATGCGAGCCGTGCAGGCCCAGGAGCTTCGGCGGCGGCAGCGGCTCGAAGCCGGGGGTGCCAGCTTCAACCAGAAAGGCGGAGACGCCGCGCGAGCCCTGCTGGCTCTCCTCCGTGCGGGCCATGCAGAGGAACACATCCGCTTCGACCGAGTTGGTAATGTAGCGCTTCCAGCCGTTCAGGACGTAGTGATCGCCATCCCGCCTTGCCGTCGTCCTGAGTGCGCCCGCGTCCGTGCCCGCCTCCGGCTCCGTAAGGGCGAAGGCGCCGGTGACCTCGCCCGAGGCCATGCGTGGAAGCCAGGTGCGCTTCTGCTCCTCCGTCGCGAAGTCCAGGATCGCCTGGCTGGTCAGGCCGATGGTCGTGGAAAAGCGCGAGCGATAGACGGCAGAGGCGCGGGTAAAGGCGAAGGTCAGCCGCACCTGCTCCTCCTGGCTGCAGGCAAGGCCGCCGTACTCCTCCGGAATCGAGATCCCGAACAGGCCGAGTTCCCGCATCCGCTGCGTGATCTCCTCCGGCACGCAGTCCTCCGCCTCGAGACGCGGCTCGTTCGGGATCAGCACATCGTCCGTGAAGCGGTCGATGACAGCGATGTAGGTGGCGAAGTCATGGAGGTCGGTGGCCGGGCGCATGAGTAATCCTCTGGTCTCTCGGATGCTTTGCCAGGCCTAGCGAGCCTGACGGCGCGTGGCGGCGCTGGCGGCGCCGGTCTTTTCGGCTGTCCGGTTGGCAAAACGCCGGTGCAGAACGCGTGCCGGGTGGACTGGCTCTTTCGGCAGTGGGACGGCTTTCTTTGCGGGTTCCTCTATCGCGTCGTTTACCGATTGCATCACCGGCCGAGGGCGACGGAGGAACCAGGCGGGCAAGACGGCAACCATGGTAATGCCGGCAAGAGTCAAAAACACGTCCTGGAAGCCGAACATGGCGGCGTTCGCCTGCACGATCCGTCCGAGGAAAACGGTCGCTTCTGCCTGACGCATCGCTTCCGGCAGACCGGTGACGGCCAACAGCTCACTGAGCTGCCAGAGGGTTTCGCCGCTGGCGGTGTTCGCTGGCGTCTGCGTTGCGGTCAGATTGTTGGCATGGAAGGTCGTTCGGGTCTCCAGAATCGCCACGAGGATGGCGATCCCCATGCCACCGCCCAGTTGACGGAAGAAGTTTGCGTTGCTGGAGCCGCTGGCAAGTTTTTCGGGCGGCACATAGCGAAGTGCGGTGGTGTTGAGCGGCGTCATTACCCAGGATAGGCCGAGGCGTGTGAACGCAGCCAGTGCAGCCATTACAAAGAAGCCGGTGTTCACGTCGACATAGTGCATCATGACGAAGCCGGCGCTGAAGATCACCAGCCCGCCGACGATCAGGTATTGCGGCGGCATGCTGTCGGCGACCCGGCCGCTGATCGGAAACATCAACACCATGATGCTCCCGCC
>CAYYSC010000204.1:0-6215 GCA_964474065.1 uncultured Rhodospirillales bacterium
GTGTCCACCCGCGTGCGCTTGCCGAGTTCGATTGCGGCGTCGGTGTTCAGGATGTCGCCGGGAAGCGAGATGAACACCGGCCCGGTCGGCGGCGTCATGGCGATCTTGGCGGCGCGGCGAAGAATTCGTGGCAAATCTTCCAATTGCGTCACCTCGACCGACCATTTGACGACGGGCGCCGCCATGTCGACCAGCGGGCCATAGAGCAGCGGCTCCATCAGGCCATGGCCCTGCTCCTGCTGGCCGGCGGTGACGATCATCGGGGTGCCGGAGTTCGCCGCGGTAAACAGGGTGCCCATGGCATTGCCGAGGCCCGGCGCCACATGGACATTGCATGCAACCAGTTCCTCGCTCGCCCTCGCATAGCCATCTGCCATGGCGATCACGACGCTTTCCTGCAAGCCCAGCACGTAACCGATGTCCGGCTCATCCGATAGGGCGTGCATGATTGGCAACTCGGTCGTGCCAGGATTGCCGAACATGCGTTTCACGCCTTCGTCCTTCATCACGGAGAGAAAGGCGGCGCGGCCGGTGATCGTATTGCCGGGAATGGTCATTGTGCGTGTTCCTCATCGCTCGGGGACGTTGGCGCGGACTCTAGCGCGAAATAGCTGCCATGCACACGGTCCCTGACCGTTTTGAGGAAGACTCAAATAGGACAAATGCTTAGCGTAGGATGCTTGCGACAGAGGACAAACAACCAGGTTCGTACACTGGGAGTGCTGGCAGAGATACTTAACCTGTGATAGATACAATCTTATCGTGCGCGTGCATTCATAACGCTAGTTTGCAGCCAGTCGCGTCCCGGCTTCCGGGGCCTTGGTCGGATTTCATTGACTTCTTGATTCGGGAGGCGGGATGACTAAGAGCGTCAAGTTGGGGACCGTGGAGCATGGCTTGCGCGAAGCCTATCATCTTCTAGGCATCGCAGCTGTCGCCACTGCGATCGAGAACGCCAACGGGCAACGAAAGTCCGAATCACTGCTGCGCAAATACGCAGATCCGGATGATTATCGGCACCAACTGCCGCTACGCGACGCCTTTGCCATCGACGAGGCATGCCGGGACGCGGGCTACAACCCACCGCTCTTGGGGATTTATTCGGCGAGGCTGGAAGGCGAATCAGCATCATCGCCGCCAGCCAATCCGGTCACCGAGCTGCCCCATTTGACCCTGGCGATCGAGGCCGCATCCGGCAGCGTGGCGGACGCGGTTCTGCAGGCTGTCAGCTGTGAGCATTGCGGCTGCCCTGCCCACCATCATGCGGACGCTATTTATACCCGCTTGCGCGAATTGGAGCGGGCCTGCGCGACTCTCCGCCGAACGATGATGAGGCAGAAAACGGAGGCGATCGGCCAGGATTTGAAATGGAAGATTCCGGCAACCTTTCCTCCTGGAACGCCCGACTGAACGGTAAAGCGGTTAAAGGCCACGTATGCCGCTTTGTATGTTCTGACCTGCCACACACCCCGGGCAACACCGAAAAAAAGGCTGCCGGATTACCGACAGCCTTTAGTGCAAACGTCACGTAGGGCGGGTCAAAGGAGGGTTAAGGCCGTGACGTTTGTTCTGGTAACGCCTCCGTTTCGGTTCTTTCCACCGGCTCAACGTAGGCGGGTATAACTAAGCTCGTGCAAACCTTTTTGCACATACAACCGTAACTCGTCAAGCGGCTATCGTTTGGCCAGGTTGTCTCATCGTATGGTTTCCTGTCTCGCGCAAACCTTCCCGCGCGATCCAACCGTGCGGCGATTTTCTGTAGTCTCTGTCTAATAACCACCATCAACCAGTGATCGTTCCACGATCCGATGGAATTTCTGGATCCTAACTCTGTAAGTTCATTGCACGGCAAAGTTGCAATCATCGTCCATATTTAACCATTCTTGTGCGCGGCCAAGTGATATTGGAACCTACCCCGGTTTTTGATGCAGTGACGATCTTCACAAGGAGGTTTGATATTTTGGAGGCACATAAACTTATGAATGCGTATGAACGCTCAAAAGGTGTAATCAGCAAGCGAGTTTTCCACATCGCAAGGTAAGGCATTGGATTCGGCGGCGCTTAAAATTGCACGACAGGTCTGCCTGTCTGGTGAGTCGCAAGGGGATGGCGGAAGGGCATGGCGAAGCGGCTTGTCAAATCCCAGCGAAGCCCACAATCTCGGCGGCAACCAGCCTAAGAAAGCGACGCCAGTCATGGATTTTGCCTTTGCCCCAGAGCATCTTCAGTTGCGCGAGACGGTGCGCCGCCATACCGAGGGCGAGATGCGTCCCCTGGTTGCGGAATCGGATGACACGGAGCGCTTCCCCCGCCATCTTTTCCGTCGCTGGGGCGAACTTGGCTTTCTTGGGGCGCGCTATCCAGAGGAAGACGGCGGCGTTGGCATGGACAAGGTCTCCGACTGCATCGTCCGGGAGGAGTTCGGCCGCGTCTCCCAGGCCTTCTGCGCCGCCTATTCCGCCCACTCCCACCTCGGGATCTGGCCGATCTGGCGGGCCGGCACGCCCATACAGCGGGAACGGTATTTCCGGCCCGCGCTGACCGGGGAAAAGATTGCGTGCTTCGGCCTGTCGGAGCCCGATGGCGGCTCCAATATCCGCGCGATGAAAACCCGGGCGGAAAAGGTGGCGGGCGGCTACCGGATCAACGGTTCCAAGCTTTATATCACGAACTCCCCCATCGCCGACTTCATGATGCTGGCCGCCCGTACGGCGCCGGAACTGAAGCCGTCCGCCATCAGCCTGTTCGTTGTGCCGTTGCCGGAGCCGGCCGTGCAGATCGGCCATTTGAAGAAAGAGGGGCTGAAGGGCTCGGAAACCGGCCTTCTCTACATCGAGGATCTGTTCGTGCCGGACGATCACGTCCTTGGCGAACGGGAGGGAACCTACCCCGTCATTCTCGACAGCTTGACCGAGAATCGGGTGGGCGTCGCCGCATCCGTCCTTGGGGTTGCCAAAGGGGCGTACGAGGAAGCGCTGAGCTATGCCCGCACGCGCATCGTCGCCGGCAAGCCGATTCTGGAATACCAGGCCGTGGCGCATCGGCTGGCGGACATGGTGACGGACATCGAGGCGGCGCACTGGATGGTCTATCACGGCGCCTGGCGCGTGGATCAGGGTACGATCGATCACGCCGCCGCCGCCAAGATCAAGCTTTTCGCCAGTGAAGCGGCGCTGCGCGTCACCGAAGGAGCGATGCGCGTGCTTGGCGGCGCCAGCATCATGCGCGAATACACGGCTGGCATGCACCACCGCGATGCGCTGGTCTACCTGTTCGGGGAAGGCACTTCCGACGTACAACGCAACTTGATTTCCCGCGGCATGGGCGACGATGATCTGCTGCCATAGGGCTTGAAGAGGAAATTCCCCGTGATCGACAAACGCGTTTCCAGCGTGGAAGAGGCGCTGGCCGGACTTGGCGATGGCGCCGCTGTCATGTTTGGCGGCTTCGGTGGCGCCGGACTGGCGGTAAACCTGATCCGTGCCCTTGCGGCCTTGCCGGCCAAGGATTTGACCGTCATTTCCAACAGCGTCCGCTTTCTGGAGGATTACGGTCCCGCGCTGTTCGAGCAAAAGCGGGTCAAGCACGCCGTTGCATCCGCTGCGCGCAGCCGTGGTTCGGCCTCCGGCATTTCTGAACTTCAGTTGCAGGATGGGACATTGACGTTGGATATCTCGCCCCAAGGCTCGTTTGCGGAGCGTATCCGGGCGGGAGGCGCGGGCATTCCGGCCTTCTATACCCCGACCAGCGTCGGCACGCCGGTCGCGGAGGGGAAAGAGCACCGGGAATTCGGCGGCAAGATGTGCGTTCTGGAAACCGCGCTCACAGCCGACTTCACCCTGATGCGGGCGGAGCGGGCAGACCGCTACGGCAACCTGTCGTTCCGCGGCACGCAGATGAACTTCGGCAAGGAAATGGCGGCGGCAGCGAAGTGCACGGTCGTGGAAGTTACGCAGATCTTGGATGACCTGCTGCCGACGGCGGAAATCCACGTGCCCGGCGTCTACGTCCAGCGCGTGATCCAGCTAGCCGACGGCCGCGACGTTTAAGGAAAGGGAAAGACATGTCCTACACCCCGCTTTCCCGGAACCAGATCGCCTGGCGCGCCGCGCAGGACCTGGAAGACGGCATGATCGTCAATCTCGGTCTCGGCATGCCAGTGCTCTGCGCCAACTACCGGCCAGAGGGCCGGGAGGTGCTGCTGCAGAGCGAGAACGGCGTCCTCGGCGTCGGCCCAGTGGCGCAAGGCGAGGAAGCCGACCGTGACCTAACCGACGCGGGCAGCCAGCTTATTACCCTCATTCCCGGCGCTAGCGTTTTCTCGTCCGCCGAGAGTTTCGCCATGATCCGCGGCGGGCATATCGACGTGACCTTGCTTGGCGGGTTCGAGGTCGCGTCCAACGGCGATCTCGCCAACTGGGACGCGGACATGCCGGGGAAGGGGCCGCTGATCGGCGGCGCGATGGACCTGGCGGTCGGCGCCAGGGAAGTGCGCATCATGATGCAGCACACGACCAAGGCGGGCGGGCCGCGCCTGCTGGAGAAATGCCGCTACAAGCTCACCGCACCCGCCTGCGTCAATCGCGTCTACACGGACTTGGCAGTGGTGGACGTGACGCTGGCGGGTTTCCTCGTGCGGGAGGTGCTGAAGGGCCTCTCCCGCGAAGAGTTGCAGGCCAAGACGGGGGCGATGCTGAAGTTCGCGGACGATTGCGGCGTCCTGAAACCGCCGGCACTTTAGGCTTTCGCGGCTTTGCTGGCGAAAAACCAGAAGAAGCTCGCGATCAGCAGTCCAAAAACAATCCCGAAAGCGCTGGCATAGGCTTCGGGCGGATAGCCGCCGTCAGAGGGCCACAGGTCGAGGACCGCACCGATTCCGTACTGGATTGCGAAGGCTGAACCAAACACCAGCAGGTTGATCGCTGTGCTGGCCCGTCCCGCCAGCTTGGTGCCGAAGTGCTCGGCAAGATGTGGATATCCAAGAATGCCGAGTTGGCCGGTAGCCGCGAAAACGATCCAGAGCGGCAGCATCCAGTCAAGCGGCCCGAAGATCAGGCCTGCGAAGCTGACAAGATAGACGGCCGTCGCCACGCTCATCACGGACAGGGGCCCGTAGCCGAATCGGCGCAGCCAGTCCGTCAAGGCGCCGGAGCCGAGCACGCCGACGGTGAACGCTGCGGCCATCATGGTCAGGGTCAGCGCCACCGCGTCCCGATCCAGGCCGCCGACATCGGCGAGCCACGGCCCGGCCCAGAGGGTCTGAATGGCGATATGCGAGCCGCAGGCCAGGGCAACGATCGGCACGACCCGCCAGAACTCGCGGTCCGAGTAGATCGTACCGAGCGCCCGCAGCTGCTGGCCCAGTGTTTCGCCGCTGGTCTGCCGCACCTCGCCCCGGCGTGGCACCACGGTCCAGATGGCGACGGCAACCAGCATCGTCACGCCCGCGAGCGCGACGAACACCGACCGCCAGCCGAATGCCTGGACCGCCAGGTCGGCGGGGGTGGAAGCGGCGATCACGCCGATGCCGCCGAAGGCCATCACCCAACTGTTGAGGAGAGGCATGCGCCCTGGCGGCGCCCATTCCGCCACGGCCTTGAAGCTCGCCATCAGGCCGCCGGCGAACCCGAGCCCGATCATGGCGCGCGCGATGATCAGGGCGATCTCGCTTTCGGCGATGCCGAACAGCACTGCGCCCGTCCCGGCCGTCAGCAGCAGGCACGTCTGCACCCGCCGCGGCCCGTACCGGTCCAACAGCACGCCGAGCGGCAGTTGAAAGGCGGCGAAAGCGAAGAGATATGCGGCGGTGAGCAGGCCGAGCCCGCTCGCCGACAGCTCGATGTCCCGCACCAGATCCGGCGCCACAACAGCGTTCACCGCCCGGAACAGGTAGGACAGGAAGTAGCCGCAGCCGAACGGCAGCAGCACCAGCAGAACGATTTTTCCCAGGCCAGGACTGTCAGCCCGGGCGGTGGCAGCGTTGGGCATCATTCCTCCGGCGGCGGCGTTGCTCCAGCCTGGGAGGTGATGATCGTGTAAGCCTCCGGCCGCCGGTGCGCCGCAAAATTAAAGATTGTTGTTTTGTTAAACGTACATTCGTCCAGATCGGCGTCGGCGACAATCAATTCATCGTCCAGTGTGCGCGCCATCGCCACGATCTCGCCGCTGGGTGCGCAGATCACGCTGCCGCCCATCATGTCGAATCCGTCCTCCGC
>CAYYSC010000205.1:0-6199 GCA_964474065.1 uncultured Rhodospirillales bacterium
ACGGTTTCGCTGATTTCAAATGTCGGGAACGGATCGGAGGGTTCTTCGAACACCGCGGTTGCGAATCGCCAGCCGACCTCGCCAGTCAACCGCGCAGCGCCAGTAGCGCCATCCAGCATCTCTGCCGTCAACTCGGTTTTGCTAAGGATCTGGGTTCGGACCTTCGCGGGGTCGATCTCCGGCAGGGTACCGCGCAAAACCTCCGCGGAAACACCGGTCTCGCCGGCCCGGGCGGCATTGAAGATCGAGCGGACATATTGCCAGGGAAAGAAAGTAGAGGGAGCCAATTCACGGGTCTGGTGCTCCGGTTCCGAATACATGATTTCGACCTGCCCGTCGTTGGCCCGCTGGGCGAAGCCGCTGATCTCTTCCGTTTGCTCGCCCGCGGTCTGCAGCGTCGTCGTGAAACGCATACGGCTCGCATCCGCTGCTTCCCAAGCGGTGATACGGGCGTCGCTCTCGTATTCTCCCCCGTCATCGAAGGCTACCGAGAGAGCTGTCCGCTGAAACAGGGAGCCGCCCTCACAATCCAGCCGCCATTCCATCGCCTCAAGACCGCTGGCGCCCGAAACATTGCCCGTGACGTCGGGAGCGGCGGTGATCTCATAGACAGCACGGTGGCTCACGGGAAATTCCGGTGCGGCTGCGGCGGCTCCGGCAGTCAGCGCCATGGCGGCAATGAGGAAGGTGAATCCGCGCGTCATATGTGTCGCTCGCTATTCCGGCGGCAGATCAAGCTTGATCCACAATTCCTGCAAGCGCGAGTCATTCACGGGCGCCGGAGCTTGCATCATCAGATCTTCCGCCCGCTGGTTCATCGGGAAGGCAATCACTTCCCGGATATTCGGCTCGTCCGCCAGCAGCATGACGATGCGGTCGATCCCGGGCGCCGAGCCGCCATGCGGCGGCGCGCCGAGCTTGAGCGCGGAGAGCATTCCACCGAAACGGGCTTCGACTTCTTCCTTCGGATAACCAGCAATTTCGAAGGCTCTATACATGATTTCCGGACGGTGATTCCGGATGGCGCCCGACGACAGCTCGACCCCATTGCAGACGATGTCATACTGGAACGCCTTGATCGTCAGGGGATCCTGGTTCTCCAGCGCATCCATACCGCCTTGCGGCATGGAGAACGGGTTGTGGCTGAACTCCAACTGTCCGGTCTTGTCGTCGATCTCATACATCGGGAAATCGACGATCCAGCAGAATTTGAAAGCGCCTTCTTCGATGAGGGTCAGCTGTTCGCCGATCTCGGTCCGTGCCAGCCCGGCGAGCTTTGCTGCGTCCGCCGGCAGGTCGCAGGCGAAAAAGACGGCATCGCCCTCGCCCACGTCCGCCGCTTCCTTTAACAGGGCGAGGCGCGTCTCATCCAGGAACTTCGCGATAGGCCCGCGCGCTTGCCCGCCTGCGGGGAACTGGATGTAGCCGAGGCCGGGTGCGCCAAGATTACGGGCCCAGTCGTTCAACTTGTCGAAGAAGCTGCGCGGCCGGCTTGCGGCCCCCGGCGCCGGAATGGCCCTGACAACGCTGCCGTTCTCGATATTCTTGGCAAAAACCCCGAAGTCCGAACCACGGAATACTTCCGTTACGTCGGCGATCTTAATCGGGTTACGCAGGTCCGGCTTGTCGTTGCCATAGAGCAGCATCGACTCTTCGAAGGGGATGCGCGGGAAGGGCGGTGCTGTCACCGCGCGTCCTTCGCTGAATTCTTCGAATACCCCGGCCAATACGGGTTCGATCGCCGCGAACACGTCCTCCTGTGTGACAAACGACATCTCGAAGTCGAGTTGGTAGAATTCGCCCGGCGAGCGGTCGGCGCGGGCATCCTCATCCCGGAAGCAAGGCGCGATCTGGAAATAGCGGTCGAAACCCGCCACCATCAGCAACTGTTTGAATTGCTGCGGCGCCTGGGGGAGCGCATAGAACTTGCCCGGATGCAGCCGGGATGGCACGAGATAGTCGCGCGCCCCTTCCGGGCTGGTCGCGGTCAGGATAGGGGTCTGGTACTCGCGGAAGCCCTGCTCGATCATTCGCCGGCGGATAGAAGCGATCACGTCCGAGCGCAGGGCGATGTTACGCTGCATTTTTTCGCGGCGCAGATCCAGGAAACGGTAGCGGAGGCGCGTCTCTTCCCCGTAATCCTCCTCCGAATTTACCTGGAGGGGCAGCGTGCCTGCCGGCCCCTGTATCTCGATCCGTTCAATCGTGACTTCAATACCGCCGGTAGGGAGATGCGGGTTCACCGTCTCCGCCGAGCGCGCCAAGCACTCCCCGGTAATCGTCACCACCGTTTCGTTGCGCAGGCGGTCCACAATGGCAAACGCGTCAGCCCGGCTTTCATCGACGACGCACTGTGTCAGGCCATAATGGTCGCGCAAATCGATGAAGAGCAGCCCGCCATGGTCCCGCTTGCGGTGCACCCAGCCGGACAAGCGTACGGTCTTGCCCACATCGTCCGGGCGGAGTTCGCCGCAGGTATGGGAACGGTAGGCGTGGAGTGATTCGGTCATGCGTGACTCTGATCATACTTTGGCGATGTACGCCGCATCGCGTGCGCTACCTGCGCCCCTCTGTCAAGGCGGCGGGTGCGCGCTCTCCCGGAATTCCCTTTGGCAGACTGGTTCGTTAAGAAGGAAACAAGACGATTTAAGGAAAACTGATGGCTCTGCTGATCACCGATACCGCCGCACTCACAGCCTTTTGTCGATCGCTTCGGGAGGAAACCTTCATCGCCGTCGACACGGAGTTCTTACGGGAAAGTACCTATTGGCCCAAGCTCTGCCTCGTCCAGGTCGCTGGTCATGAAGAGGCAGCCGCGATCGACACGCTGGCCCCAAATCTCGATCTGGACCCGCTGTTGGAGCTATTGGCAGATCAGGGCGTGCTGAAAGTGTTTCATGCCGCCCGCCAGGACCTAGAAATCTTTTATTATTTAATGGGCTGCCTGCCGACACCCCTGTTCGACACCCAGGTGGCGGCGATGGTGTGCGGATTCGGCGATTCCATCGCGTACGATAAGCTGGTGATGGCTCTGACAGGGGAACAGATCGACAAGGCTTCGCGGTTTACCAATTGGGCGGAGCGGCCTTTGTCGAATGAGCAACTGGCGTATGCGCTCTCGGATGTGACGTATCTGCGCGATGTGTATACCGGCCTTCAGCGCCGACTGGAGGAGACCGGGCGTACCCACTGGCTGGAAGATGAGATGGCGATCCTGGCGGATCCCGCGTCCTATCAAACCGATCCCGAGCAAGCCTATCTGCGCATCAAGAGCAGAACGGCGAAGCCGCGTTTTCTCGCTGTCCTGCAAAAGGTGGCAGCCTGGCGCGAGCGTGAGGCCCAGAACCGCAACCAGCCGCGTAATTGGGTGTTACGTGACGACGCACTCCTGAACATCGCTGCCCAGTCGCCAACGACGCCGCAGGCGCTTAGCCGCTGCCGGGGGCTCGGCAAGGGTGTGGCCGAAGGGCGTATCGGGCGTGAGATTCTCGAGGCCGTGAAAGCCGGGTTGGCCCTGCCCCCGGATCAGCGGCCGCATCCTCGCACCCCGCAGCCCGAAGGAGCGCGGGCAACGGCCGCGGCAGATCTGCTGCGCGTGTTGCTCAAGGCCTGCTGCGACAAGCACGACGTCGCACCGAAGCTCATTGCCAGCAGCAGCGACCTGGACCGCCTCTCCGCCGGAGAGAGAGACGGGGTTCCGGCATTGGCAGGTTGGCGGCGGGAAATATTCGGCCAGCATGCGATCGACCTTATCGAGGGGCGGCTCGCGTTGACCTATCGGGACGGTGAAATCGCCTGGCTGCATGCCGAGAATGCGGGCTAAGCTTACAAAACGCCGAAGCTGCGCAGGTCCGGATTGGCGATCCATCTGAAAAACAAGCCAATCAATGGAGAAGCTTTGAATCGTGGCTTCTGAGGGTGTAACTTTTTCCGGACGAAAACCAAAGGCCGGAAGGATTGCCCGATGTTCGACCTCGACCGCTTCATCGAAGAGTGCAAGGCTGCCGTTACCGAGGATCCCACACATAAATCCGTTCATGAGATCGTCAGCCGGGCGGTTGCCGATCCGGAGGAAGTACTCCGCGTCCTGGGCGAACCGAAGCGGGCAGGGGTCCAGACGGTGTACCACGCGCCGGATCTGACCATTCTCAATCTCGCATGGGGTCCGCAGCAGACGATCATGCCGCACAATCACGAAATGTGGGCGGTGATCGGTATGTACGGCGGCCGCGAAGACAACGTCTTCTGGCGCCGCCTGCCGGACGATGCTGAAAACCGGGTTGAGGCGGCTGGCGCCAAGTCCCTTTCTACAGGGGATTGCGCGCCGCTTGGTCGGGATATCATCCATTCCGTGCTGAATCCGACAATGAAGCTCAGCGCTGCCCTGCACGTCTATGGCGGCGACTTTTTCAATGCCCATCGTAAGGAATGGTGCCCGGAGCACTTGACCGAGCGCGACATGGACGTCCAGGCTTCTGTCTGGGCCTTTGAAGAGGCAAATGCCAGATTGGGAACACACTAGCGCATGGAAGTACAGCCAATCGCCGGGGCGCTCGGCGCCGAAGTTCGTGGCATTGATTTCTCGCAGGAGCTTTCCAACCGAGAAACCAGCGAGGTTTACGATGCTTACCTGAAACACAAAGTGCTCTACTTCCGAGGACCGTTGCTGACACCGGAACAGCAATTGAGGGCCGCCCAGATCTTTGGCGAGCCGGACCTTTATCCTTTTATCAAAGGGTTGCCGGAGGCGCCGGAAGTCATCGAAATCGTCAAGACTGAGAAGGATACAGTCAATTTCGGTGGCGGTTGGCATTCAGACACCGCTTACTTGCCGGAACCGGCCAAGGGGACCCTTTTGCATGCCCTGGAAGTCCCGGACTCGGGCGGTGATACGCTCTTCGCGAACATGGCATTGGGCTACAATGCCTTGTCGGATGGCATGAAGGCAGTGCTTGAGGGGCTGAGGGGCGTCAACGACAGCAACTCGCTCTACGCCGGCAGCCGAGCGACGGCAATGTCGAAGCTGGACGGTATGGCGCAGAACAACGTGGCGGATGCGGAGACTTTCATTTCCGAGCATCCCGTGGTGCGTACCCATCCGGAAACCGGTGAGAAGGCACTCTATGTCAGCAAGTCGCACACCAAGCACTTTGTCGGCATGACCGAGGCCGAGAGCAAACCGCTGATCGACTTCCTGGCGGAGCATGCAACGCGGCCGGAATTCACCTGCCGGGTGCGCTGGGAGCCTGGGGCGGTGACTGTTTGGGACAACCGGGTCACCCAGCACTTTGCGCTGAACGACTATCAGGGCAAGCGCCGGCGGATGCGCCGGGTGACATTGAAAGGCGACAGGCCCATCTGATTTGCTTGCGGGTACGGCTGTGCCGCCTAGCGACCCGCTTTCAATCGGCAGCGGGGACCGCGCATCCGAATGAGCAAGCTCCTCGGGGCGCTGGTAGCCTTGTCGACACTGGCGCTGGCAGCCTTGGAAATCAGCCAGATGGCCGCCCAGCCAGACCCGCCGCCATTGCTTGTCTGGTTTGCCGATCAGTTGGATTTCGCGCTAGGGGAACTTGGGCCATTCTGGGAAAAAGCTCAGAGGCTCGAAGAGCCCGGAAGCGTCTTTTCGCTTGAATACTTTTGGTACTTTCTGTTCAGAAGCACCTGGGAGATCTGGAAAGCGTGGTTGATCATCGCTGCAGTATCCGGGACGGTGGTGTGGATCTTCGGCTGGTTTCTCGATGGGATGCTCGACTTCGAATCGTTTTTTGAAGGCGAGATCGTGGCGCCGGCAATTGGCGCCTTCTTCTGGTTGCTGGTGATCAAGAGTTTCCTGATTTTTGCCCGATACGGCTGGTTACTGGTCGAGCACCTCACCGTTTGACGCGCGTCTTTGGGTAGGAGGGGTTAGGCGTCCACTGCCTTGCGCGCCCGGGTTGCGGCTTGTTGCGCCACCTCGGCCGACTGGCCGGTATAGCCTGCGGGATCGAGCATGGCCTGTATCTCGTCTTGGGTCAGGTGCGCCGTTACCCGCGCATCCGCAGCTAGCAGGCTCGCAAAGTCTCCGCGTTCCTGACCGGCCTCCTGCGCCGCGTCGTAGACCACGTCGTGCGCCTCCTGCCTTCCGATGGCCGCGCCCAGACTAAGCATCAGCGCCTCGGCCATAATGAGGCCGTGGCCGATGTTTAGGTTCGCGCGC
>CAYYSC010000206.1:0-6150 GCA_964474065.1 uncultured Rhodospirillales bacterium
TGCTGCGCTCGCGGCGCACGTAGTCGTCGTCTTCCTCGCTGGCTTCCTCGCGGTGCGTGGCGTCCACGCGCAGTGTGCGCTCGTGGACCTCCACGTCGATGTCGTCCTTCTGGAACCCGGGAAGGTCGGCCCTCACCGCGAAGCGATGCGGGCGCGCATTGCCGGCATTGCCGGCCTGCCGCTGCACCGGGTCGCAGTGAAAGCCACCACGAGCGAGAAACTCGGTTTCACCGGCCGCGAGGAAGGCATCGCCGCCCATGCGGTCGCGACCGTTCGGGTGCCCGCCCCCACGGAATCTGCAGACGGTCCTGGCCCATGATCGACGCCTGGGTTGCAACCCTGGGCGGGGTCGGTTTCTGGCCGGTCACGCCGGGGACTTGGGGATCGCTTGTCGCGCTTCCATTAGGGGCCGGCTTGGTATGGGCAGGCGGAACTCGGTTGTTGGCGGTCGGGACCGCGGCGGCAAGCCTGACGGGCTGGTGGGCCGCAAGCATTTATACTGAGCGCACCGGACTGGCCGATCCGCCCGAAGTGGTCATCGACGAACTCACGGGCCTCTGGCTGGTCTTGCTGGCGGCCTCTCTGCGCTGGCAGCAGGTCGCCGCCGCCTTCGTTCTGTTCAGCATGGCAGACATTATTAAGCCTTGGCCTGCCAGTTGGGCGGACCGGCAGTTGCACAGCGGCTTCGGCATCATGGCTGACGACCTGCTGGCAGCGCTGTACGCTGCCCTGGTGCTCTGGTTGCTGAAGAGAGGAGATGTGCTGTGAGCATTTTCCCCGGAGAGATCCTGACGCTCGCGACGGAAACGCTGGAAACCCTGCGCCAGGCCACTCTGCGCTGCGCCACTGCCGAATCCTGCACCGGCGGACTGATCGCCGGAGCCCTCACCGAAATCGCCGGTTCGTCCGACTGCGTCGGCCGCTGCTTCGTGACCTACTCGAACGAAGCGAAGCGAGAAGTACTGGGCGTGAAGCAAGCAACACTGGAGGAACACGGTGCGGTTTCTCCGCAAACGGTGACAGAGATGGCGGAAGGCCTGTTGCGGATCGCTGGGGACGACGCGGACATCGCGATTGCGGTGAGCGGGGTGGCCGGCCCCGGCGGCGGTTCGCCGGAAAAGCCGGTGGGCACAGTGCATCTGGCCCTGGCAAGCCGCGGAGGCCCGACCGAAACGCTGCACCGGGTTTATGACGGCGATCGTGGTGCCGTGCGCATCAAGACGGTGGCAGACGCGCTTCACATGGTGAAGGCGCGGGCTGGCAAGCCGGCCGGTTCCTGACGAAGTCCGCGATCCGGTCGCCGAGAGGCATGATCCAGCCTTCGAAGGGGGCGGCCAACGCTGCGATGATTCGATAGTGGCCGATGCCCGGCAGCAACTGGAGGGTCACGGGATTGCCGGTTTCCTTCATTTTCTCCGCGAACTTCTTGGCATTCACCGGCTTGACGGTGTCGTCGTTCAGACCATGGATCAGTAGGAACGGCGGCACGCTGGGGCCGATATGGTTGACCGGCCGGGTCGATTCCGGGTTGCTGGCGGTTTCGAAAATCGGCCGGGTCGAGTTGTATTGCAGCGGATCGAAACTCACTGGTCCCGCCAACGTGATCACGCCGCAAAGGTCGCCTGGCGACTTTCCCTCCGCCCGGAGATAAGACGGGTCCACCCCGACCAAGGCAGCGTTGTAGCCGCCCGCGGAATGCCCCGCGAGAAACAGGCGATCCGGGTCGCCGCCATATTCGCCGATATTCTCAAGCGCCCAAGCTGCTGCCGCAGCGCTGTCTTCCACGAAGACCGGAAATTGAACGTCCGGGTACAGGCGGTAGTCCGGAACCACCACCGTCAGGCCGCGGCGCGCAAGCGACTCACCGACAAAACGGTAGTGCGCCCGCTCGCCGCTTTTCCAGCCGCCGCCATAATAAAATACGACCACGGGTGTCGGCGGCGTCGCCTCTGCCGGCCGGTAGACATCCAATTTCTGCCTCGGATGCGGGCCGTAAGCGACCCCTTCGTTCAGACGGTAGCTGTGGTCCGGCACCAGTCGGTTGAGCGCCTCCATCGGCGAGCAGGCGCCGAGTACCAGCCCCGCCACCGCACCGAGAAATGCCGTTTTCCGCCACTGCGCCATGCGTTCAACCGTCCCTTCCCAATGCATCCCTGCCAAAGAAGAAACCCCGGCAGGAGCCGGGGTCTCTCAACATTCGGCCTTGATACGCGAAAAAGAATGTCAGCGGATTGCCCCGCCCGCACGCAGCGATGCAATTTTGCCGGGGGCGTAACCGATCTCTGCCAGGATTTCTTCGGTCTGCTCGCCCGGCACCGGCACGCGGGCAAGGAAACTCGCCGGTTCGACTTTCGGCAGACCCGGGATCTGCGGCACCGGCAGCATCTCGTCAAATCCTTGCTGCTTCACCCACTCCACCTGTCGCACCGCCTGAACCTGCGGGTCCTCGAAAAGGTCGCCGTAATCGTTGACCTTGGCTGCCAGTATATCGGCCTCGTCCAAAATCTTGAGCCATTCGGCACTTGTCTTGGTCGTCATGGCCGGCCGGATCACGGCCATCAGCGCCGCCTCGTTTTCAATCCGGGCTTCCGGCGTGGCGAAGCGCGGGTCGTTCTTCCAGTCTGGCTGGCCGATCATATCGCAGAGCGCCGCAAAGTGGGCGTCGCGCCGAGCGTTCATGTTGATGAAACCGTCCGCGGTCTGGAACGTGCCGAGCGGCGCGCCAAGCACGGAGGGTTCCGCTCCTTCCAGCTGATATTCGACCATTTTTCCCGCCTGAAAGGCCGCCGCCGCTCCTGCCAACGAAATGTCGATGTACTGCCCTTCGCCCGTGCGGCTACGCAGAAAAAGGGCGGGCGCCACTGCCTGGAAGGCATAGAGCCCCGTCATGACGTCGACGGCGATTATCGAAATCCGCTGAGGGAGGCCGTCCTTGTCCTTGTTGATCGACATCCAGCCGCTATAGGCTTGGATAACCGAATCGGTCACCGGCCGCTTGCTGTAGGGGCCTTCCTGACCGTACCCCGTGACCGAGAGGTAAATCACGCTCGGATTCCCGGTCTTGACGCTGGCGTAGTCGAGGCCGAACCGGCCCATGACGCCCGGCCGGAAGCTCTCCAGCACCACATCCGCACCGGCAGCGAGCCGCTTGGCGATCGCAACTCCCTCCGGATTTTTCAGGTCCACGGCGATGGACCGCTTTCCGCGGTTCACCGCCAGACCGTAGGCGGAATGTTCGCCGTGCTTCTTCCCGATCGCCCTGCCCCAGTCTCCGGCCATCGGCTCCAATTTGACCACGTCGGCACCGTGTTGCGCCAGCAGCATGGCGCAGTGGGGACCGGCAACGCCCTGGGTGGCGTCGAACACGCGGATACCTTCGAACGCACGCATCGCTCGCGCTTCCTTTTGTTTCCATCTACGTATCGCGCGCACTGTAGCCGTCCGACCGGCCCGGCGTCACGCCGGAAGCGCCGTTACAGGGCGGGCTGCACAAAAGCGAACAGCGCCGGATTGCTCCAGCGCCGCACCGTCAAATGGATTGATGGATACGCTCTCAGTGCGCGTGCTCGGAGCGCAGGCGGTAGCGGCCGTCCTCCATGCCATCGAACACGGTCGTAACCTCCGGATGGCGCACCGGGTCGCCGGACTCGTCTTCAAGAAGGTTCTGTTCCGACACATAGGCGATGTAGGTCGTTTCCGCGTTCTCCGCGAACAGATGATAGTACGGCTGATCTTTGCGCGGCCGCACTTCCTCCGGGATGGACAACCACCATTCCTCCGAATTCGAGAAGGTCGGATCCACATCGAAAATTACGCCGCGGAACGGGTAGCGGCGGTGACGCACGATCTGGCCGATAGGAAATTTCGCTTTCCGCGCTTGCATGACCTGTACTTCTTCGCTTTTACCAAGCCTCATGGTAGTAGCATAACCTACCAGGGTTGCCTGCGCCATGCTCCGGAAAGAACGCACGCACGGCGCCGGAACTCCAACAAATAGGCTTTTTCCGGAAATTCCAAGCGTCCGAGAGGTTACCATGCCGCAGACCGCTGCGAAAACACTGGTCGATACCTTGCACCTGCACGGCGTCGACCGAGCCTTCTGCGTACCTGGGGAGAGCTATCTGGCGGTCATGGATGCGCTGATCGATGATCCGAAAATCGAAATCGTCTCCTGCCGGCACGAGGGCGGAGCTGCCTTTATGGCGGTGGCGGATGCCAAATGCACGGGCCGCCCGGGCGTTGTCTTCGCCAGCCGCGGCCCGGGGGCAACCAATGCCAGTGTTGCCATTCACTCGGCCCATCAGGGCGGCGTGCCGCTGGTGGTTCTTCTCGGACAGGTCGGCACGAAACGGCTTGGAATGACCCACACGCAGGAGATGGACTTCTCCAAAACTTTTGCCGACGTGGCAAAGCGCGTGGAGCAGGTCGAAGACCCCAACCGCATCGCCGAAATCACGGCCCGGGCCTTCCAGGTTGCCCAGAGCGGTACCCCCGGGCCGGTCATCGTGGCATTGCCAACCAATGTCTTGGAAGCCCAGACGGAGGCGCAGCCGGCCAAGCCCCTGTGGATTGCACGGCCTGCGCCCTCCGAGTTCGAGGTAGCTGAAGTGATCGACCTGGTTGCCAGCGCGGAGCGACCGCTGCTGATCGCGGGCGAGCACACGGGGAAGGCCCGCGATACCTTGGCCAAAGTCGCAGAAATGCTGCAAGTGCCGGTCATGCCGGTGTTCGAACATGAAGACGTGTTCGATCACGATCACCCGCTCTTCGCAGGCGAACTCGGGATCCGCCCGCCGATGGACGTGCGGCGCACGGCTTGGGACGCCGACGTCGTCATCGCGATCGGCACCCGCCTGACCGGCGTTCCGAACTTAGCCTACACGATTCCGGGCGAAAATCAGAAATTCATCCATGTCCACCCAGACCCGGCGGAGATCGGCCAGCGGTTCCGAACCGACGCCGCCATCGTGGCGGACGCCTCCCTGTTCCTGGACACGCTCGCCATGCACAACGTGCCGCCGCCGCCTGCCAGCCGCGCCGCGTGGGTGGAGCGCGCGCACAACGCCTATCTCGCCAATGCTCAGTTGCCAGCACGGAGCGCTGAGGACGGGATTGACTTTGCCCACGTCATCGACGCCATGAGCGAACTCCTGCCGCCGGATGCCATTATTACCTCTGACGCGGGCAACTTCGCCTCCTGGCTCCACCACCGGTTCCGTTTCCGCCGCACCAATCTGCTTATCGGTTCCGAGATCGGTGCCATGGGCATGGGCATCCCGGCCGCCGTCGCCGCCTCGCTCCGCTTTCCGGAGCGGCAGGTGTTCGGCCTCGCCGGTGACGGCGGCGCCCTGATGACCGGCTCGGAAGTGGCCACGGCCATGCTGACTGGCGCCAAGCCCCGCATCATCGTCGCCAATAACCAGCATTACGGCACCATCCGCTTCCACCAGGAAACGCACTTTCCGACCCGTGACCACCCGGTGACGGCCTTGCGCAACCCGGACTTCGCCGCCTATGCCGCCGCCTTCGGTGCCAAGGGCATGCGGATTCTGGAGCCGGAGGACGCCGTGCCGGTGATCGAGGAAGCGATGAGGCATGACGGGCCAGTGATCATCGACGTGCGCACCAGCCTGGAACTCAATACCTCCCAAAGCAGGCTGAGCGAGCTGCAATCGAAAGGCTGACCTTGTGTTCGCCGCATTGCCGCCGGCAATCGCCGGCGTCGTCGTGTTCACACTCGGTTTGTCTTGCATTGCGCTGGCTGACGCGATGGCGAAGGTGCTCGGCCAGACCATGCACAGCGTGCAGGTGGTCTGGCTCTACCTGACCTGCGTGCTGCTGAACCTGTCGCTATATTTCGCCGCGACCCGGCAGAACCCGCGCCATTTCGCCAAGACGAGCCGGCCCTGGCTCCAGGTGGCCCGCGGTCTCAGTATCCTGGGATCGCTGACCTTCATCTTTGCGGCACTGCAATTCCTGCCGCTGGCCGAAGCCACGGTGATAAATTTCACCGGCCCCTTGTTCATGGTGGCGCTGGCAGGGCCGATGCTGGGCGAGAAAGTCGGCTGGCGGCGCTTGGCGGCCGTGATTGTCGGGCTTGCCGGCGCGATGATTGTGGTGCGCCCGGGCTCAGCGGTTTTTCAATGGGCG
>CAYYSC010000207.1:0-6149 GCA_964474065.1 uncultured Rhodospirillales bacterium
ACCCCGCGATCCGCACCAACGTGCTGGGCACGCAGAACGACCTGCAGACCGCCATCGCGGCCATGCGCTTCAGCCGGGCGGTGATGGAGACGAAGGCGATGCAGCCGTTTTACGACTTCGAAATGGCGCCCGGCACCGATGTTCAGACCGATGACGAAATGGCGTCTTACGCCAGGGAGAGCGGCGCCAGCAATTGGCACCCGGCTTCCTCCTGCCGCATGGGGCCGGACGGCGACCCGATGGCCGTCGTGGACACGAGCCTGAAAGTGCGCGGGCTGGAGGGCCTGCGCGTCGCCGATGCCAGCGTCATGCCGATGGTAGTCTGCGGCAACACCAACGCGCCTACCATTATGATCGCCGAAAAAGCCGCCGACCTGATGCTGGCGGAGACAAGGGGACAGTCGCAGCGAGCTTGATTTGCTTTCTGCCAATGCCATGTCTGCTTGACAAAAGATTCGAGGAGCACGGTATGCACATTGAAATCGTCTGGTGCGCGCCTTGAAACTACGAGCCGCGAGCCCGCCGTGCGCGGGAACTGCTGCTGGAAAAGGTGCCTGACGCCGACATCGTGCTGACGAAGGGCACGAACGGGGTGTTCGACATCATCGTCGACGGTAATACGCGCTATTCAAAGCACGAAACCGGCCGTTTCCCCACCGATGGGGAGGTGCAGGCCGTTCTGGCGTGACCGGATCGGTCTCCCTCCCCTGCCCGTCCCTCAGCGGCAGCCGCCGCCGTTCACGTCGTTCACACAGAGCTTATCAGCGGCGATAAGCGGGGCAGCATCGCGCGGCCAACGCCGGTGGCGACGTCAGTCGCGCCGACGAAATCGTCAGCGGTGTTGAGCATGACGAAACTTCCTCCCGGCAATTACCCGCGGCAGTTACCCGGTCAAAGGCAATTCGGGCCACGCTCGCCTATGGACAGACTGCCTGTCTTCGCGGCACGCTGTCAGTCATCCCAGCAACAAGGCAGAGGAATCGCACGATGGCTTATGAAACAATTGCAGTCGACCCCGTCACGCCGCGGATCGGGGCCACTATTTCCGGCGTGGACTTGTCGAAACCACTGTCCAACCAGCAGTTTTCGGAAATCCACGACGCGCTTATGCAGCACCAGGTCATCTTTTTCCGTGATCAGAACATGAACCTGGACCAGCACAAGGAATTCGGCCGGCATTTCGGCGAACTGCATATCCATCCGGCCTCGCCCGGTCCCGAAGGGCATCCCGAAGTCCTGATCATCCATGCCGACGAGAACTCCAAGCGCATCGCCGGGGAGCGCTGGCATTCGGACGTGAGCTGCGATGCCGAGCCGCCCATGGGCTCCATCCTCCATCTTCAGACGGTACCCCCGACCGGTGGCGATACCCTGTTCGCCAGCATGTACGCCGCCTATGACGCCTTGTCAGACCGGATGAGAACCTATCTGGAAGACCTCACCGCCACCCATTCGGGCGAACAGGTTTACCGCGGCCGGTATGCGGACAAAGGCGTGAACGACGCCGGCAAGGTCTATCCGACCAACATCCATCCGATAGTACGCGCACATCCAGTCACCGGCCGGAAGGCGCTGTTCGTGAACCCGACCTTCACCGTAAAAATCAACGAAGTGAGCCGCGACGAGAGCGATGGGGTCTTGCGGTTCCTCTATGATTTTAGCGCGAAACCAGACTTCCAGTGCCGTTTCCGCTGGCAGGAGAAATCGGTGGCTTTCTGGGACAACCGTTGCGTGCAACACATCGCGATGTGGGACTACTACCCGCAAGTGCGAAGTGGCTACCGGATCACCATCAAGGGCGATCGGCCCGTCTAAATGCTGCCTTGCGCATCTTTCCCGAATGCGCGCGACTAACAGGCAGTCCGCGGCTCGCGGCTGCCTCGTTTTTATTCAGGTTGGCGGTTACCATAATAGCGTTTTACGTGATGAATGGCTGGTCATATCTCGCCGCAGCTGTTAGGTTACCAAACGGTGTCAGTTCGGCAACCAGAACAACCGGTAGTGGCCGTTGTCGGTTGGAACCGCAATTGATGGGGGCGTCTGACTAAAGCGAGGATACCAGCCGTTGGTCGATGAACCCACGGACGAACGCGGTGATATCGCGCTCGTTTCCATCGAAGATGAAATGCAACGGTCGTACCTCGATTACGCAATGAGCGTGATCGTGGCGCGCGCCATTCCGGACGTGCGTGACGGCCTGAAGCCGGTACATCGGCGTATTCTATATGCCATGCGGGTTGGAGGGTACGACTGGTCGCGCCCCTATCGCAAGTCCGCCCGCATCGTCGGCGACGTGATGGGCCAATTCCATCCGCACGGCGACAGCGCCATCTACGACGCGCTGGTGCGCATGGCGCAGCCTTTCTCCATGCGCCTGCCGCTCATATCCGGGCAAGGCAATTTCGGCTCGCTGGACAACGATCCGGCGGCGGCGATGCGGTATACGGAGGCGCGGCTCGCCAATGCGGCGGAGCCCCTCCTGGCCGACATCGACAAGGACACCGTCGATTTCCAACTAAATTATGGCGAATCGGAGCGCGAACCGACCGTCCTGCCGGCCCGGTTCCCGAACCTGCTGGTGAACGGGGCAGGCGGCATCGCGGTCGGCATGGCGACCAATATCCCACCGCACAATTTGCGGGAAGTGGTTGCCGCGACGCTGGCTTTCATGGACGATCCGGAAATCGGCCTGGAAGAACTGATGGACCTGATGCCGGGCCCGGATTTCCCGACCGGCGCGCTCGTCATGGGCCGAGGCGGCATCCGGCAGGCCTATGCCACCGGCCGCGGCTCGGTAATTATGCGGGCCCGCCATGAGATCGAGCAGCGCTCTCAAGGCCGCGAAGCCATCATCGTCACGGAAGTGCCCTACCAGACCAACAAGGCCCGCATGGTAGAGCGCATCGCCGAGGTGGTTAATCTCAAACTGATCGAAGGGATCAGCGAACTTCGGGACGAAAGCGACCGTCACGGCATCCGCGTGGTAATCGAGTTGAAGCGGGATGCGGTAACGGACGTGGTCCTGAACCAACTCTATCGCTATACGCCGCTGCAAAGCTCCTTCGGCTACAACATGCTCGCCCTCAACGAAGGCAAGCCGGAATTGCTGCCGCTGAAGGCCGTTCTGGACGCCTTCTGCCGTTTCCGCGAAGAAGTCATCACCCGCCGCACGGCCTATGAACTAGGAAAGGCGCGCGACCGGGCGCACACCCTGCTGGCGTTGGCGGTCGCAGTTGCCAATCTGGACGAGGTGATTCGGCTGATCCGGGGAGCACCGGACCCGGCGGCTGCGCGCGAGGGACTGATGGCCCGTGCCTGGCCTGCCGGAGATATCGCACCGCTGATCAATCTAGTCGATGAACACGCAGAGGCGATGGCCGAGGGCACGTATCGTCTATCCCAGGCCCAGGCCCAGGCGATCTTGGATCTGCGTCTGCATCGCCTGACCGGGCTCGAGCGCGAAAAAATCGATTCGGACTTGCGCGAAACCGTAACCCAGATCGAAGACTATCTGGATATCCTGGGATCGCGCGGACGGGTCCTCACGATCCTCCGGGAGGAGCTCGAAGAAGTCCGCGACCGGTTCGGCAACGACCGGCGCACGGAAATCCTCGATGCTGAAGCGGACCAGGACGACGAGGACCTGATCCAACGCGAGGACATGGTCATCACCGTGAGCCAGCAAGGCTATATCAAGCGGGTCCCCCTCACCTCCTATCGGCAGCAAAAGCGCGGCGGCAAGGGCCGCGCCGGGATGGCGATCCGGGAGGAAGATTTCGTTTCGGACGTGTTCGTCGCGAGCACACACGCCCCGATCCTGTTCTTTTCGTCGCGCGGCATGGTCTACAAGCTGAAAGCCTACCGCCTGCCGATCGGCACACCGCAGTCGCGCGGCAAGGCGATGGTCAATCTGCTGCCACTTGCCGAGGGAGAAACGATTTCCACCGTGCTGCCCCTGCCGGAGGACGAAGAGGAACTGGCCGAAAAGGACATCGTTTTCGCGACCGCCAGCGGCAATATCCGCCGAAATAAACTCAGCGATTTCAGCAGTATCATGGCGAATGGCAAAATCGCGATGAAGCTGCACGGCGGCGATTGGCTGGTGGGCGTCCGGCTGGCGGGCGCGGACGATCATGTGCTGCTGGCGACCCATCATGGCAAGGCGATTCGGTTCCCGCTCTCCGATGTGCGGGTATTTGCCGGCCGCAACTCGCCCGGCATCCGCGGCATCTCGTTGGCGGACAAGGACCGGTTGATCTCGCTTACTATCCTGAATGGAGCGGAGATCGACCCGGAAACCCGAGATGCCTATTTGCGCATGGCTGCAGCCCGGCGGCGCGACGAAAGCAGTGAACTTGGCGACGAGCACCCCCTCACCGAAGCCGAATTTCTTGCCCTGCAACAACTGGAAGAAATGATCCTCACAGTGGCGGACGATGGTTATGGCAAACGCACCAGTGCCTACGACTACCGGGTCACGCGGCGCGGCGGCAAGGGTATCGACCTGATGGACTTGATGCCGGACGCTGGCGTCATTGCGGCCTTCCCGGTGAGCGAATACGACGGTCTAGTGCTGGTGACGAACGCCGGACAATTGATTCGCGTGCCTGTCGAGGATATCCGTATAGCCCGGCGGTCCACCAGAGGGGTGCGATTGTTCTCCTTGGGCATGGGAGAGCGGGTCGTATCAGTCTCCCGGATCGTCGAGGAAGAGACCGATCAGACGGATCGGTAGGGCGAACCATGCAGCGGGGCCAGCGGCTCCATCCACACGACGGAATAAAGACGCAAGCGAGCAGAGTCATGGCGGACGGGCATATAGGCCTCTATCCGGGGACATTCGACCCGGCAACACGGGGGCATATCGACATCATCCACCGCGCAGCCCAGGTGGTGGACCAACTCATCATCGGGGTGGCGGGAAATGCGGGCAAAGGCCCGCTCTTCTCGGTGGAAGAGCGCGTCGCTATGGTGGAGGAAGAAATTGCCGAACTTCACCGGGAAGGGTCGGCTTCCAACATCACGGTGACAGTGATTGACGGTTTGCTCGTTCACTGCGCCGCACGGCTCAGCGCGACCGTTCTCATTCGAGGCCTGCGCGCCGTGACCGATTTCGAATACGAAATCCAGATGGCGAGCCTGAACAAATCGCTCGACCCCAACATTGAGACCGTGTTTCTGATGGCGTCCGATCGTCACCAGTTCATCTCCTCCCGTTTCGTCAAGGAGATCGGCTCGCTCGGCGGCGATATCTCGCATTTCGTTTCGCCCAGGGTCGCCAAACGGCTGATGCAGAAGTTCAACCGCGGCGAATCCGTGCAGGCAGGCGCAGCATCGAAGGTTTATTAGCCCAGGCATGTTGACCCCCGCGCCTCAGTGTCTATGGTGCGGCTGGTTTCCTCGGGCCCGTAGCTCAGCCGGTAGAGCAACTGACTTTTAATCAGTGGGTCGCAGGTTCGAATCCTGCCGGGCTCACCAAGGAAACCAAGGGGTTAGGAGGAAACAGGGCGGGCAGTTAAACAAGCAGCAAGCACATAGCGAGCGCCGATCTGGTCAAGTGAGCGTGCCGCCAAAATTGCTTGGCAAGACTTCTCTCCCGTTTCTTCCAGAGTAATTAGGGTAATTGGTAAACTCCGCTGGCCTCGGACGCAGCCTCATGTCCAGCAAGCCAGTTGAGCGCGGCAATAAGCTCCACAGCGGCCGGATAGTCCTTCCCGGAATGCAGCGCTGAAAGGCCTCGGATGACTGGTCCGGGAGACCGACGGCAGGGTCCAGCGTGTTTCGCGCATTCGTTCAAGCGACCGCAGCTTCGCGGTGACTGCGTGACCTCGCTTCAAGCAGGGCCATGTTCGTGAATTTCCAGGTTTATTATTAGGGATGGCGATATGTCTGAGCGGTGATGTGGCTCGGACCATGGGCGCAGACCTGCTCCGCCGCGCGCCCCATTCGTTGGCGGTGGAGCAGGTCTGGGTTCGCACGAACCCTGGCTTCCGCCGCTTGCGGGATTTCCTCGGCATCAATCGTCTTCAGCATGAAGGTCTCGTACGGCGTCTTCGCGGCCGCGAGGCCTTCCTCACTGCTTTCCAAAAGAGCACGGCAGGCGCCCAGGGTGGAAAGCTCTGACGGACTTCCTTATCCCCAGCCAAGTC
>CAYYSC010000208.1:0-6070 GCA_964474065.1 uncultured Rhodospirillales bacterium
GGCGTAGCCGCGCCAATCACCGTCATCGCGATCGAAACCAGAATCGTTTCGGTCACCTTGCAGCCCTCGACACCGTAGGCACGAGGCGCAGGCGATAGGACACGAGGGCATCCGCCGCCAGCAGGAAAAACAGCATCATCCCCTGAAACACGCCCACCGCCGCATTGGGAAGGCCCAGGGTCGCCTGCGCCACCTCCCCGCCGACATAGGACACCGCCAGGATCAACCCGGCAGCGATAATACCGATCGGATGCAACCGGCCAAGAAAGGCGACGATGATGGCGGTAAATCCGTAACCGGTGGGAAACTGAGGCACCATCTGGCCGAACGGCCCCGCCACCTCAATCACCCCGGCAAGACCGGCGAAGCCGCCGCCGGCCAGCAAGGAAAGCCAAATAGTTCGATTGTGTTTGAAACCGCCATGGCGCGCGGCATTCGGCGCCGCGCCCACCACCCGCACCTCATAGCCAAAGACCGTGCGGGAGAGAACCATCCAGGCCACCACCGCGATCAGGAAGGCCGCCGGCACACCCCAGTGCACATAGGTATTGCCGATGGCGGGCAGCAGCTGCCAGTCCGTGAACAGGCGCGATTGCGGGAAATTGAATCCCTTCGGGTCCTTCCAGGGGCCACGCATCAGGTAATAAAGCAACTGAACGGCCGCGTAGGTGAGCATCAGGCTGGAGAGGATTTCGCTGACCTGCAAGCGCGTGCGCAGAAAGGCCGGGATTGCGGCATAGGCCATCCCTCCCAATATTCCCGCCGCGATCATCAGCGGCAGAATCCAATTGCCTTCCGTCTCCCACGTGGCCAGGGCGACGCCGGTCGCGGCAAGGCCGCCGATCACGTATTGCCCTTCCGCGCCGATGTTCCAAATGTTGGCGCGAAAGCCGATGGAAAGCCCCGTCGCGATCAAGATGAGCGGAGCCGCCTTGATCCCCAACTCCTGCCATTGACCCGGATCGGCCAGCGGAACGATGAAGACGGCCCGCACCGCCGCTATGCCGTCATAGCCAAGCATGGCAAAGAGAGCTGCGCCCGCCAGCAGCGTCAGGGCGACGGCCAGCGCCGGGCTCAGCACGAGCATCCAGCGGCTCGACTCCCTTCGCCGCTGCAGTTCAAGCCGCATCGGCGGCCCCGGCCTCCGGTGTTTTCTCCATTGGCTCACCATGGATGCCGCCCATGAGCAGGCCGATCTCCTCAATGGATGCTTGGCCAGCGGCCAACGGCCGGGAGAGACGCCCCTCGTTCATGACGGCAAGATTGTCGCAAAGCGCCAGCAACTCGTCCAAATCCTGGCTGATCAGCACGACGGCCGCACCGGCTGCGGCCAACGCGGCCAAAGCTTCGTGAATTGCTGCCGCCGCGCCCGCATCCACGCCCCATGTAGGCTGGGCAACGACCAGGGCTTCCGGCGCCTGCAAGATTTCGCGCCCCATGATGAATTTCTGCAGATTGCCGCCGGAAAGCGCCGCTGCTGCCGCGGACGCCCCCGTCGTCCGGACGTCAAAGGCCCGGATCACTTCCTCGGCGTAGTTGCGCGAGAGCAGCCGCCGGATCAGCCCCCAGCCGACCAGCTTCTTGCGCTGCCGCGCGGTAAGGACCGTATTCTCGGCCAAGCTGAAACCCGGCACCGCGCCATGACCAATACGCTCCTCCGGCACCGCACAGAGGCCAAGCCGCCGCCGCCCGGCCGGACCGGTCAGCCCGACCTCTCGCCCATTCAGTCGGATCGCTCCCGCCCGCTTCGCGGGCACCTCCCCGGCCAAGGCCAGCAACAAAGCATTCTGTCCGTTGCCGGCAACGCCGGCGATCCCGAAAATCTCCCCGGCGCGGACCTCGAAAGAAACGTCCTGTAGCGAGACACCGAATGTGCTGTCGCGCTCCAACGTCAGTTCTTTCACCGTTAGCTTGACCGGCCCGAATGCCCGATCCTTTCGGCGCTGGATTTCGCGAAGCGTGCCGCCGATCATCATCTCCGCCATGCTTCGCGCGGCAACGCGGCCCGGATCGCAGCTTCCCACCACGCGCCCCGCCCGCAGCACCGTCGCGGCGGAGCAGAGCGCCTTCACCTCGTGAAGCTTGTGACTGATGTAGAGAATGGAACAGCCGGAAGAAGCGAGGGCGCGCAGCGTTTCAAACAATTGTCCCACTTCCTGCGGCGTCAGAACGGACGTCGGCTCGTCCATGATCAACAACCGGGGCTCGACCAGCAACGCGCGCACGATCTCAATCCGCTGCCGCTCGCCAACGCTCAGCGTCGATACGACCCGGTATGGGTCGAGCGCCAAGCCGTAACGATCCAGCACTTGCCGCACCCTGTCTTCAAGGCTGGCAAAGGGAATATCCTCGTCCATGCCGAGGGCGATATTCTCCAGAACCGTCATCGGCTCGAATAGCGAGAAATGCTGGAACACCATGGCGACGCCCATGGCACGCGCCGCTTTTGGATTCGGGATCTCTACCGGCCGACCGTCCAGCCGAATTTCGCCCGCCTCCGGCTGCATGACGCCGTAGATCATCTTGACGAGCGTGCTCTTGCCGGCGCCGTTTTCGCCAACCAGCGCGTGTATCTCGCCGGCCTTGACGGCGAAACTGACATGATCGTTCGCCAGCACACCCGGAAAGGCTTTGGTGACCCCGCAAAGCTCCAGGCGGCTCACCATACCACTCGCCTGCACGTCTTGTGTTCCGCTGTTCCTATGCACCAATCGTCCGGGCCATGCCCAGTTCCGTAGTTATCGGGAATGCCGCATGCAGGCCCGTGCAAAGATCCACATACGCCGGTTCGACGTCTGGCGTGAGGAACCCGTGCCGGATCATGAAATCGATCACCACCAGGCTGCAATTGAACTTAAAGTCAAAACTCTCACGCACGATCGCCGCTACCTCCGAAAGTGGCATGAGCATAAACTCCTCAACCTCCCCGTCCGTGTTCACGGGAACGAAATCCGGCGGCAACTCCAGATCGAAGTTGAACAGCGTGTCCAGCTTCAAGCCCTCTTCGGTCTCCATCATATACGTAACCTGGCCGACCGGCTGAATCCGAGCCGCCAATTCGGGAGGAATCGCGGCTTCCTCGTCCGCTTCCTTGATCATATTTTCGCGGAGGCCAAGCCGCGCCGGCTGTCCGCCTGCCACCAGATTGTCCAGCAATCCGGGATAGGTCATCTTGTTCTTCGCCCGCCGGGCGAGCCACATATAGTATCGCCGATCCTTGCGGACAAAACCGTTCAGGTGAACGCCATAGGCTGGCAGGCCAAAGTGGGTAACCCAGCGCCGGTCCACCTCGCCGAAGGGCTCCATTCCCCAGCGGGGCGCAATGGGAAACGGTTCACCGCGCGCCGGCAACAACGCGCCCGCTTCCGCCAACGCCTCGCCCACCGAGTGCAGGGCTTCGGTCCGGTCCGAAGGCTGCGCCAGGAGTTGAGCCAGCGCGATACGCTCCCCGGCGATCTTGAACACATCGGGGAAGCCGCGCAGGCGTTCCACGAAGTCGTGCCGGAGCCATCCCACCGTCTCCCCGCCGATCTGCCAAGGCCGGTAACGACTGAGATCGTGGGCATTGCAGCGGCGGATATGATCGAAATAGGCCATCAGGCTTCCTTTTTCCGGAGGCGGCGGCTAACAATCGGCCTCATGCAGCTTGAGGCTCCCATCCTGCCCGCGCGCCTCGTTCAGCGCTATAAGCGGTTTTTGGCCGACGTCACGCTGGCCGATGGTCGCGAGGTGACCGCACATTGTCCCAACCCCGGGGCAATGACCGGCCTGGCAGAGCCTGGCATGACCATCGGGCTGTTGCCCGCCGCCAATCCGAAAGCCAAGTTACCCTTCCGCTGGGAGTTGACATGTGCGGACAACGGATGGGTCGGCATCAACACCGGCCGCCCGAACCGGCTGGCGGAAGAAGCCATCGGCGCCGGCGTCATTGCAGAAGTGCAGGGCTATACCCATCTGCGCCGCGAGGTCAAATACGGTACGGGCAGCAGGGTGGACCTCCTGCTGGAGGCACCTGAACGTCCGTCGTGTTTTGTCGAGGTGAAGAACGTACATCTGATGCGCACGCCCGGTTTGGCCGAATTTCCGGATTCGGTTACCGCACGGGGCGCTAAACATCTTTCAGAACTGTCCGCCATGGTTCAAGACGGGATGCGTGCGGTGATGTTGTTTGTCGTACAACGGCAAGACTGCGAAGCCATGTCGCTGGCGCGCGACATCGATCCGAACTACGCCTCTGCAATGGCGGAGGCGAGCGCTTCCGGCGTGGAAGTAATTTGCTATAGTTGCACAGTGAGCGAGAAGGCCATTACCGTAACGCAACCGCTGGCGATCGTCTAAGCTCCCTGCGGTTTGGGCCGGCCTGAGAAAGGATAGTTTGTGAACCAAACGGAGCAGATTTTGCCGGAGCGCCCCACCGGAATTGAACTGCACGGCCCGGAAGATTTCGAAGGCATGCGCCGCGCCGGCCGGTTGGCGGCGGAAACGCTCGACTACATCACGGACTTTGTCGAGCCTGGCGTCACGACGGAGACGCTGGACGATCTCTGCCACGAATTCATCGCTGCCCGCGGCGCCACGCCGGCGCCGCTGGGGTATCGCGGCTATCCCAAGTCCACCTGCATCTCGGTCAACCACGAAGTCTGCCACGGCATTCCAGGCGACAAGAAGCTGCGCGACGGCGATATCGCCAACATCGACGTAACCGTGATCCTCGACGGGTGGCACGGCGATTCGAGCCGCATGTACCCGGTCGGCACGATCCGGGTGAAGCAGCAGAAACTGATTGATGTCACTTACGAGTCGCTGATGATCGGCATTGAGACTGTGAAGCCCGGAGTCACGCTCGGCGATCTCGGCCATGCAATCCAGACCTATATCGAGAAGCACCGCTTCTCGGTCGTTCGGGATTTCTGCGGCCATGGTCTCGGCCGCACCTTTCACGCGCCGCCCAGTATCCTGCACTACGGCAGACCGGGCGAGGGCGTAGTCATCCAGGAAGGCATGTTCTTCACGATCGAGCCGATGGTGAACGCCGGTAGTTGGGAGACGAAAATCCTGTCTAACGGCTGGACTGCGGTAACCCGCGACCGGCAGGCAAGTGCCCAGTTTGAGCACTCTATCGGCGTGACGGCAACGGGCGCAGAGATATTCACGCTCTCACCGAAAGGCCTGCACAAGCCGCCCTATTGAGAGCCGGGCTGCAAAGCCACCCGGTTTCTCACGGCAATATCAGAAGGCTTGGCGCACCTTGGGAAACACCTCTTCCGCAAGCAGCTGCATCTGGTCCATGACCAGAGTATGCGGCATGTCCGGAAACTGCACACCCAGCACGATATGGTTGGTATCGCACTCGCGCACGGTCTTGACGATCTGCTCCGTCACTTCGTCCGGCGTGCCGACCAGGAAGCGGTCCTTCATCAGCTCGTCGATATCCATGCCGAGGTCGTTGTCGCCTTCCGGCATGGCCTTGTCCTGACCCCACTGGTGGTAGGCCGCGTATTTGTGGACGAGATAGTCCTTGGCGATCTTCAGCGCCTCCTCCCTGGTCGGGGCAATACAGCATTCGCGCATCATCGGGAATTCCGCCGGGAAGGGCTTGCCTGCCGCATCCAGCGCCCGCTTGTAGACCTCCAGCTGGCGCTGAGTCGTGTCGATCCGGTTGTGAGGCGAAACGAACCAGGCATCGACCAGCCGGGCGGCGCGCTCGATCGCCTTGTCGGCGTTGGCCCCAATCCAGAACGGGGGCGGATTCTGAATCGGCTTGATCGAGCATGTAGCCTCCACCAATTCCCAGCCGGTGCCCTTCATGCTCACCTTCTCCTCCGTCCATAACCGGCGGATGGCGGTGATGTTCTCCTCCAGATGCTTGGTGATATTCTTGCGCTCGATGCCAAACGCCCGGAACTCCACGTCGCGATAACCAAGCCCAGCGCCGAAGATCAGCTTGCCGCCGCTCATCAGGTCGATATTGGCGAATTGCTCCGCGACTTCCAACGGCTTGTGCAGCGGCAGCAATACAATGCCTGCATTGAGCCGCAGGTTCGGGCACTCCGTCATGACGCGGCTCAAA
>CAYYSC010000209.1:0-6068 GCA_964474065.1 uncultured Rhodospirillales bacterium
GGCCTGGACCAGGTCCATGCGTCCCCGCAGATACGCCCGTCGCGTGAACTCCCCGGCGTCTGCCAGACGGCAGGCCGGCCCGTCTGCCGCCTCGGTAATCGGACCCAACACCGCATTTAGAACGCCGCTCACTACTGCCGACCCGCCGTGCAGATGCAACTCTGCGACGTCCTCGCCGGTGAACGAAGCCGGTCCGGAAAACCACACCACAAGCGCACGGTCCAGGATTTCGCCGGAGTGTGGATCGGCCAATGTGCGCAAGGTCATTTGTCTGGCCGGCGGCAGATCGCGGCCGGTCAGGCGGCGAAGCACCGGACCGGCCTGCGGTCCTGAAATGCGCACCACAGCCACGCCAGCCGGCAGGAGGCCGCTGGCCAAGGCAACAATCGTGTCACGCCCATTGAAGCCACCCTGTCGTCCGGCTCCCAATTCGCTCACCGTCTGCCTGCCTCCCATTTCCCTCGCAAAACCAGCGGTCCTTATTTCCGTCGATCCAACCATTCCCAATCAACCGCTGACGGGATACCATTGATCCGCGAGACTATCTCAGGCCACAAGGCTAACGGAACCGAGGGCTCGCCGATGGACCGTGATTCCACCCGCCAATCCCTGCGCGTCGCCACTGGCGTCGGCGACCTCTTTGTTACGGCCACGGACGACTATATCGTGCGCGTGCGCTGGATCACCAGGGATGAAACCGGGTTTGCCGCCGAACCGCCGAGTCCCCTGCTGGCGGAGGCAGCCCGGCAGCTCCAGGCCTATGGGGCAGCTAGGTTGCGAAACTTCGATCTGCCTGTCCGCGCTGAAGGCTCACCGTTCCAGCAATCGGTCTGGCAACAGATGCAAACGATCCCCTACGGAGAAACCCGCACCTATGGCGACCTTGCGGCCACACTGAATTCCAGCGCCCGTGCCGTAGGGCGGGGCTGCGGGGCCAATCCCGTGCCGATCATCATTCCGTGCCACCGGGTCATGGGCCAGAAGGGCAGGCTGACCGGGTTTTCCGGCGGCAATGGAGTGGATACCAAAGCGGCACTGCTGCGCCTGGAACGCCGCCATGCCAAACCCGCACCGGATCTACCTCTCTTCGCCAGTCAAGCAGAATAACGCCGTCGCACCGGGTTAATCCACAACCTGGGTGCCTGGCCCATGCTTTCGCAGTCCTTCCTAACTTCGAGAGCCCGAGAGACCCGCCGGGCCTTGATCTAAATCAGTGCAGACAAGTCCCGGCTACCTGATGTAAAAATCCATCAACGATGACAGGACACGCCAAGGAGGCGACAATCATGACCCTGCGGACCGTTCTTACCATGCTGGATGGCGTTGATGGCGACATCATCGATCTTGAAGCTGCCCGCCACCTAGCGGCCTCCTTCGGTTGCCATGTCGATCTGTTACACGTCCGCCGCGACGCCTTGTCGGCCATGCCGATGATCGGCGAGGGCATTTCGGCCGATCTGATTGAGATGGTACAGGCGCAGGTTGAGAAGGAAGAGCAGGCGGTCGCCGACCGGGTCAAGAAAGTTTACGATCAGTGGATCAAGGATTCCGGCGTTCCGGAGGTCAAAACACCGTCCAAGGCCGTAACATCGAGCGCGCGCCTGATCGACGTGACCGGTCCGGTTGCAGAGCATGTCGCGCGTCTTGGCAAACTTGCCGATCTCGTGATCCTTCGTTCGCCCTCCTTGGAAGAGGGTGAATTGTCGGCTGCCGCCGAAGCTGCCATCTACGATACGGGACGCTCCGTCCTGTTCTCGCCCCGCAAGGAGTTGGCGACGCTCGGTAAGCGGGTCTCGATTTTCTGGAACGACACCGTCGAAGCAAGCCGCGCCTCGGCCGCCGCAATGCCGTTCCTGAAGCAGGCGGACGCAGTCCAGGTGAAAGCGGTGGAAAGCGACGATTTCGACACGCAAACGGTCAAGGATTTTGCGGATTCCCTTGCCTGGCACGGGATCAAGGCCGATGCCCGCATCGTCGAGGAAGACCACCGGAGCGCGGGCGAAGCTTTGCTCGATGCGGCGTGGGATTTCGAAGCCGACCTGATCGTCATGGGCGCGTTCAGCCACTCCCGCCTTCGGGAGATGATCCTGGGCGGCGTCACCCGCCACATTCTTCAGGTGGCCGGCCGCCCCGTGCTGATGATGCACTAAAGTCCGGTACCCATCTCCCTTTTATGCGTCGACCCGGTATTTCGCGACGAATTCCGGGTCGATAGTGACCCCCAATCCCGACCGGTCGGGAATCTCCAGGTAGCCGTCCACGACCGTAAAATCTTCCACCGCCAGTTCGTGCAACATCGGGTTCGCACCGAGCGAGTATTCGACGATAAAGCCGCTGGTCGCCGCCGCCAGCACGTGCAGGCCGCTGGCAAAGCAAAGCGCCCCGCCCCAGAGATGTGGGGCAAAACGGATCTGGTAGGCAGCCGCGATCCCCTCGATCCGTACCGCCTCGGTAATGCCGCCCGCGATCGATAGGTCTGGCTGGAAAATATCCGCCGCCCGCAATTCCGCCAGGTCGCGGAAAGCGAAGCGCGTGAATTCGCTCTCGCCGCAGGAAATCGGAATGTCGGTCGCGGTCCGCACTTCGGCTTGGCCGCGCTTGTCGTCGGCGGTGACCGGTTCCTCCAGCCAGTCGATGTTGCACTCGGCAACGGCCCGGCAGAACCGTTTGGCCTCCGCCACCGTGAAGGTGCCGTGAGCATCGCACATGATCGCGATATCCGGGCCCAAATGGTCGCGCGCCGCGTGCACGCGCCCGACGGAGTGGGCGAGCGTGCCGTCGCCGGAGCCGACCCGCATCTTCACCGCCCGGAAGTTGCCGCGGTCGATATAGCTCTTCAGCTCCGCCCCGATCTCCGCCGTCGGCTTCCAGCCGCCGGAAGCATAGGCGGGCATCTTCTCGTGCCGCCGGCCGCCCAGGAGTTGGTGCACCGGCGCGTTTAGGCTTTTCCCCAGAATGTCCCAGAGCGCCATGTCCACGCCGCTGATCGCGGAGATCGCATGCCCTCGGCGGCCCAGCACCGGGAAAACGTGGCCACGGGCGATGGCGTAGTGGGCGCGGCTACCGTTGTACATCACGTCCCAGAGGCGCGAGATCTGGCGCGGATCCTCGCCGACCAGCAGCGGCGCCAGTTCCTTCTCGACGATGGTGACCAGCCCCGCATTGGTCCCGGCGGAGCCCACCGCCGCCTTCGCCTCGCCGTAGCCGGTAATGCCGGCATCGGTGTGCACCTCGACCAGGGTCGCGTCGAACGAGCGGGTTCGGCCGAAGTCGCTGGTGTGCTGATGCGCCTCCGGAATCGGGACGCTCAACCAGTGGGCCTTCACGGCAGTGATTTTCATGGGCGCGGATCTCCTCGCTTTTTTTCCCTCAACTTCTGTTGATTGTCCGGGGTGCCGGCAGGGCAGCGCAATGGATATTGTTGCGCAGCTCTTGCATTGAGGGAGGGTCTAAGAAGGAGAGCCTAGATCCTGCCTCCATCTTAATCCAAAGATCATTTGGGGCGGTTTTGGCTGTTGGCCCTTGCGGCGCCGGCGCTATGTGAGCGAGCAAGCGAAAATTGCCGAGGTTGGAGATACCGTCACCCAATCGATCTCGGCGGTAGCCACCTAGCCCAGCCAGACGTCCAGGAACAGCATCACCACCAAGCCAATCGCCAGCCCCGTCGTGGCCTCGGTCTGAAATCCGCGCCGGTGCGTTTCCGGGATGATTTCGTGACTGATGACGTAGAGCATCGCACCGGCCGCGAATACCAGGCCCCAAGGCAACAGCGGTTCGGAGATCGATACGACGGAAGCACCGAGCAATCCTCCGACCGGTTCCACCAAGCCCGTGATCGTTGCGTACAGCACGGCCTTGGCTCTGGAATAACCGACGCCAATGAGCGAGACGGCAACAGCCAACCCCTCCGGCGCGTTCTGGAGACCGATGCCCGTAGCCAGAGAGATTCCATTATCGATGTCTCCGCTGCCGAACCCGACGCCAACAGCCAATCCTTCCGGAAAGTTGTGGATGGTAATGGCGATAATGAACAGCCAGATCCGGCGAAGCAGAGGCGCGGGCGGGCCTTCCCGCCCGCTGGTGAAATGCTCGTGCGGCATTTTCCAGTTCAAGAACCCGATGGCACCCATGCCGAGAAGGATGCCCACCACTGCAATCAGCGCCGGGATCAGCCCTGTTCCATAAAGCTCCCGCGATACTTCGAGAGAAGGAATGATCAGGGAGAAAAAGGATGCCGAAAGCATGACGCCCGCCGCGAAACCCAGCAGCATATCCCGCACGCGTTCGGATGGCACCGCCCCCACCATGACCGGCAGGGCGCCGATCCCTGTCATCAGCCCTGCCGCAAGACTTCCGAGGAGCCCCAGCACGACCGGGGAAAGGTCTGAGAACATAAAAAGGGCTCTTTCTCATTCGAAGGGAAAGGCCAGTGCGCGCATGGACACCAGGCCCGGCTGCCTGCCGCTGGAACCCGGCGAGAGGACGCCAGGTGGTCGGTTACGCAATTAAGAAGCAAGGGACCGGACGGCAATGCCTTCCAATATTTCGCGCAATGCATCCCGGTCCTTGGGTCCAGCCTGCGCACCGAATCCCGTGCAAGCACTCGCGCCGGCGGCCACCGCCAACTCCAACGCTTCAGGCATGGAAACACCCTCTGCCAAAGCCACGGCAAATCCGCCGACAAACGCATCCCCTGCACCCGTCGTATCGACCACGCCCACTTTTGGCGCGGCGAGTCGCCAAGCCGCGCCGTCCGCAGCCACCGCGACCACGCCCTCACCGCCCAACGTCATGATCACCGCCGCCCGGAGCCGCCGGGCCAGCCTTAGCGTCAAGCTCACCGGGTCCCCCTGCTGCGTCGGAGCATCGCCCAATTGCTCTGCCAGCGCTTCGCCTTCCACCTTGTTTACCAACCAGAAATCCACGGCGTTCCGCGCCTCTTCCGGCAATTCGCCGAACGGGGCCAGGTTCAGTAGTGTCCGGGCTCCGGCGGCGCGGGCCTTCCGAAGCGCCGCTGCGGTCTCGCCGAACGGCACCTCCATTTGACAGACAAGCACGTCGTCCGTACCCAGGTCGACAAGCTGCTCGGCAGACACTTGGCGGTTCGCGCCGCTCGCCACGACAATGGCGTTCTCGCCATCGGCTGCGACCATCACGCTGGCAAGACCAGTCGGTGCTCCGACGACGCGAACGTCCAGTGTATCGACATTCGCCGCTTTCATGGCCGCCATCGGAATCGCTGCCCAAGCATCGTCACCAACCGCGCCAATCATTCGGACGTCAGCGCCCAGCTTGGCGGCCGCAACGGCCTGATTGCATCCCTTGCCGCCGGCAACAGCATCATAGCCCTCGCTCAAGACCGTTTCGCCGGGCGTCGGCAAATGCGGGACTTTAAGCGCAAGATCCGTGTTGATCGAACCGAACACGACGACACTCATGCGCTAAACTTTCTCTTCATGGCCAATGTCTGCGGAGACCCAAGATGAGCGATTTTACCGGTCAGACCGAAAGTCCGCTATCCGACTGGATGGGATTTGAAACAATCGAAGTCACGCCTGCTCGAACATTGGTGCGCCTCAGGCTGCGACTGGAGCATCTGAACCCGACCGGCGCCATTCATGCGGGCACCATGTTGGCCCTGGCCGACAATACCGCGACGAAGATGGCCATCGAGGCCCAGAAGGGAACGCCGAACGAGGGCAAATTCATGGTGACGGTCGACCTGCACGCCACCATGCTCCGCAACCAGCCGGGCGGTACGATTGAGGCGGAAGCCAATATTGTTCGTGCGGGCGGACGCGTAACGGTGGTCCGTACGAGGGTGGTAGGCGAGGGCGGCAAGTCCCTGATCGAAGTGACGACCACGCATATTCCGGCGTGAACCGGTTTCAACGCTCTACCCCGTTCTGGAAGCCCTCCAGCAGCCAGCCGTTCTCGTCGTACTCGCTCATGCACTGCTCGGCGAGGGCGACGCACTCGTCCATGACACCGTTGTGCTGCGCCTGGGTCAGCGTCTGGCCGCGCACCATCTCCCAGTTGCCGGCATAATTGATCTCATAAAGCTCGTG
>CAYYSC010000210.1:0-6056 GCA_964474065.1 uncultured Rhodospirillales bacterium
GGCCCGGCTTGGCGGCCGCTTCGAACATTGGCCAATAGCGTTTCTGCCCAAAAGGCTCCGCCGAGCGCGAGAGGAGCAGCACCTGCACGAAATTCGGGTCATCCGCACGCGCCTCGATTTCCGCAACGGCTGCGGGCGTGTCCTCGTACGTCACGACGACCGACCCCTTGGTCCGCGGCTCCTTGGAGGTCCATTCGGCGACCTGCCAGTCGTTGATGGCGCGGCTGAACGCAGTTGCAAACTCTAGGTTTTGCATGCCTTGGCCGGTGCGCAGCGGGTTCAATACTGCCATCTGCACGTTCAGGGGATCCAGATGCTGCTCGCGCATGAATGCAAGGCTGGAACCCGGCTTTCCGCCGTTCGGGGGGTAGGCGTCGCGCCGCGCCGCGTCCGGCTGGCCCTTCGGATAAGCGGGACCGCCGGCATAGCCTTGGCGCGGGCGGGTGCCATAGGTCGCAAGGTGATCCTGCCAGCGTTTCTCCAGAAACGGGAACAGTTCTTTTTTCATGTCTCCGGGGACGACGTGCACGTCGCAGTCGCAAATCGCG
The DNA here is from genome assembly GCA_964474065.1 of uncultured Rhodospirillales bacterium. Lineage (GTDB taxonomy): Bacteria > Pseudomonadota > Alphaproteobacteria > Bin95 > Bin95 > JACKII01. The sequence goes on from CAYYSC010000210.1 coordinate 549, forward strand.
AGCGCGCTTTTGGCCGGCTTGTCTTTACCGGGACGATTGAGAACCTGAGCATTGGGCGGAGTCATTGGCATGTCGCTCCTATAGGCGCGGATAGGTCGCGCGCGGATTTTCGACCATCATCTTCGAAATCAGGCTTTCAGGCAAGCCGGATGGCAGGGCAGCAAGATCATCGTACTGCCAGTGGGGATAGTCGGTAGCAAACAGCAGCATGTTATCGGAACGCAAATGGTCGACGATTCGTTCCAGCGTCGCCCCTGCATCGGTTTCGCCGGCGGGAAGGTCAAGCGGTTGCGCCGACAGGCGGATATGGCGGCGGGCGATCTCCCACGGCGGCTCCGTCACCCACGGAATTTCCGCCCGCATGCCGCGCCAGAACTTGGTCAGGCGCCAGAGATGGGCAGGCAGCCAAGTTACACCCGACTCTAGGAAGACCACCTTCAACCCTGGAAACTTCTGAAACACGCCTTCGCAAATAAGGCTCGTCGTCATCGATTGAAAAGCCAGCGACTGGGCGCAATAGTCCTCGACCAGATAGGAAGGCCAGCCGACCGGCGTGACCGGATGCTTGTAGGCGCTGCCGGCGTGAATGCCGATGGGCAGTCCATGCCGTTCTGCCGCCTCGTAGATTGGCCAGTAGTGGCGCCGGCCCAAGGGCAGTTCGTCCATGACGATCATCAGGACCTGAACGAAGCGCTCATCCTGCGCCCAGTACTCAATCTCTTCGACGGCGTAATCCGGCGATTGCGTCGGTACGACGACGGAGGCCCGCAAGCGCGGCTCCTTCGCCAGCCACTCCGCGGCCAGCCAGGAATTGACGGCGCGCGCGAAGGCCTTTGCCATATCCTCGCTGAACAGGAGTTGCACGCCATAAATGCAATTGGCGATGGCTGTGGACAGACCGAACGCATCCAGTGCGTCCCTCTGCAGGCGCTCCAGGCTGGTACCGGGCTTCTGGCCCTCGATGCGCCAGTCCGGCCGGCAGGTGAGCGGGGCGTTCACCGGATAGCCGATGGTGTCGAGCGGGTGGACGCCCCGCTGCTGCACCGTATCCGCCCACTGGTCCTCCAGGTAAGGAAGGAGCGCGGCGTTGCTCGGCACACCGGGGTGCAGGTCGCAGCAAATGCCACCTGCCGGCAGGGGCGATCCCTTGGTTTTTGGGGCAGTCGGCTCGGCTAGGAAAGCGGTCATGGCGTTGTGCAAATCCAATTCTCGGGTGCCGGTCCATCATAAGGTTTCCGGCACTGTGCTCAAGCGCGGGCGTTCTGACGCCAGAACGCCCGCGCCGAAACGTTCCGTTACTTGTCGAGCCACATCTGCTCGAAACGCCAGTCGTTGTAGATGCTGTCCTCCTTGCGCACGATGCCCTTCAGATGTGGTTGCCAGCAGGTTGCCCGCTTATAATGAGAAATGATGGGCCGCGCACCGTCCTTCGCCAGCACGCGTTCGATCTCCCACACGATTTCTTTCCGCGTTGCTGGGTCCAATTCCCGGGATTGGGCTTCGATAAGAGCATCGACTTGCTCATTGCAGTACTTCGTATAGTTGTTTTGAGCACCGCACATGTAACCGGCTTTCAGTACTGCGTCAGGGTCATCAACTCCCGAACCGCTCAAATTCAAGGCAATTTGGTAATCACCCCGGATCATCCTGCTAAAGTAGAGTGATGATTCGACTATTTCGAGTTCTGCATCGAAATAAATCTGGTTTAGGTGATCAACCAAGATAACGGCAGCGTCTTTGTAGGAGCTAAAGTCGCGGGTCGAGACCTTCACCGGGAGCCTGTTGCTAGGTCCATAGCCTTGCGATTGCATGATTTCACGCGCTTTGACCCGGCGCTCCTCTACCGTGCCCGCGTAGTTTTCGAGCTTTTCCAACTCCACCCGTGACATGCCCCAAGATCCTTCAGGTGGAGGCAGCATGGCCCCTGACCAGCTGCCTTCACCATGATAGGCGATATCGATGAAGCTTTGCCGATCCATGGCTAGCTCTAACGCAAGGCGAAGATCGGGATTGTCGAAGGGTGGATTGTCCCGATTGACTGCTAGGTTCGATGAGACGTTTGTTGGGGCCATCTTGCAAATTGCGCCGGGCGCCTGTTCCTTCACCTGTTCCATCAAGGGCAAGGTCACATCAGAAACGAATGTGAGATCGAACTCTCCGGCGGTGAACGCGAGGATGCGCGTTGGCCGGCTGCGGATCAGGGTCCATTCGATGCCGTCAAGGTAAGGCAGACCCGGCTTCCAGTAGTCGGGATTGCGCTCTACCTTGATCGAGGTATTGCTTTTGAACTCTACGAACTTGAAAGGACCGGTTCCAATCGGGTTCGTCCGCATTTCCTTGGCGGGCACGTGGCAGGGATAAACCACGCCGAAGCCTGAGGCGAGCAGCGTCAGAAGCGAGGGTTGTGGATGCTCCAGGTGGAAGGTGGCCTGATAGTCGTCATCGACCGTGACTTCCTTGAGGTTCGAATACCAGACCTTGCGCGGGTTCTTGCGGAACCGGCTCCGTTCCTTATCGATCAACCAGTGCCAGGTGCATTGCACGTCCTTTGCCGTGAAGGGCTTGCCATCGTGCCATTTGACGCCCTGGCGCAGCTTAAACGTCAGTTTGGTCTGCGTGTCGTCGTAGGACCAGCTCTCCGCCAAGTCAGGCACCACAGTGTCGAGAGAGCTCTTCGGCTTCGACTGGTCGGATAGGACCAAGTTATTGAAGAGAGATGCCATCGGCATGACGGTGGCGATGGTTCCCTCTTCATGAATGGATAGGCTGGGCGGGTTGCTGCTGTTGTAGACACGCAGAACACCCCCTTGCTTCTGGCCCCATGCCGGTGCGGTGCCGGCTGCTGCGATGGTGACAACAATCGAGGCGGCCAGCGCGGCCGCTCTTCCAGAAAAGAACCACCTCAGCGGTTGGCGAAATCGCTTTTTGTGAGACACGGACTTCCTCCAGTTTTTATTTTTTCGTGGCCTTCCACAGTCTGGGGGCCAGCGGAAATGGCGCGTGCAGCCTGGCCCGCGCGCCGGTCGCAGTCGTAGTTGAGCGCGGCCTGCTGGCGCTGCCAACAGCTTTTTGCAGCCCCGGTTCGATGGCGCCCCAGTTTACGGCCCCAAACAGCGGCGGTAGCCCTCATGGGGCCACCTCCGATAAGGTGACGTTAGCTAAGGCCGATCAGGGAAAGAAAAAGGAAAAGAGCCCATGGATTTTGGCATCGCCCTCGCCACCGCTGCGGACTCCTGGAAGGTCGTGAAGCGGGCGGAAGAACTCGGTTTCAGCCACGCTTGGTTTTACGACACGCAGATGCTTTCGGCCGACTGCTTCGTTGCCATGGGCGCGGCAGCAGTAAACACCAGTGGCATCCGCCTCGGCACGGGCGTGCTGATCCCATCGAACCGCATCGCGCCTGTCGCCGCCAACGCATTCGCAACGTTAAACCGGCTCGCGCCGAACCGCATCGACTTCGGCGTCGGCACCGGCTTTACTGGCAGGCGCGCCATGGGCTTCGGTGCGATGAAGCTCGCCGACATGGAAGAGTACATCCGGGTCGTCATGGCCCTCCTGAACGAGGAGACGGTGGAGGCAGCGTTCGAGGGCAATAGGAGCCGCATCCGGTTCCTCAACCCCGACGCAGGCTGCATCAATACGCACGATCCGGTGAGGCTGACCGTCTCCGCCATGGGACCGCGGGCGCGACGGCTGACGGCCAAGCTCGGCGGCGACTGGATGACGTTCACAAATGGCGTGGAGCCCGCCAATGCGCAACTCGCGGACATGCAGGTGGCCTGGACCGAGGCCGGTCATGCCGCGGATGACCTCTACTCGGTCCATTTCGCGCTCGGCTGCGTGCTGCAGGAAGGGGAGCCGGCTGACTCCGAACGGGCGATCAGGCAAGCCGGGCCCCGGGCGACGGTGCAACTTCACCGGGCTGTGGACGAGGCGGTCCTGGGCCTGCCGAACATGCAGCGGTTGCCCGATTGGCTTGCCAATCTGCGCGACCGCTATGTGCAGGCCGCTGCCGGGTTCGAGCCGGAGGAAAAGGACCGTTATCTGGTCAATCACCGCGGGCACCTGATGTTCGTCCGGCCGGAGGAACGGCCGTTCGTCACCGCCGATCTGATCCGCTACACTTCGTGGACTGGCACCGGGAAAGAGCTGATCGAGCGGGTCGGGGCGCTCCGCGACGCAGGTTATAGCCAGTTTACCGTCCAGCTTGTTCCCGGCGCGGAAGAGGCGATCGAGGACTGGGCGCGCATCAAGGCGGCGTTCGAATAGCGTTCGGCCCGAACCTGCGGCTCGGCTAAAGGCCTTCCAGCGCAGGATTCGGGTGGCGATATCCGGACCGAGGAGCGATCTTGCGCTTGGACGGAAGCAATCCGAAGGATCGCCTGATGAACGCACCTCTTTTCTCAGCCGATGGGGCAGCCACGCCGCAATACGCGCTGATCGAGGCCGCGATGGCCTATCTGGCAGATATGCAGACCGACCAGCCGAGCCTGGAAGAACTGGCGGCGCATATCGGCTATGCGCCCACCCATTTGCAACGGGTCTTCACCCGTTGGGCAGGCATCAGCCCGAAGCGCTTTCTCAGCTACCTGACGCTCGATTACGCCAAGCAGCGGCTGGCGGAATCGGAGACCGTGCTTGACGCGTCCTATGCCGCTGGCCTTTCGGGGCCGAGCCGGCTGCACGATCTCTTTGTGAGCCACGAGGCGATCACGCCTGGCGACTATAAGCGGCGGGGAGAGGGGTTGGTGGTTCGCTTCGGCTGGCATCCCTCGCCATTTGGGGACGCACTGGTGATGCAGACAGACCGTGGCGTCTGTGGCCTGGCATTCGCGACGAATGACAGGGACGGCGTGTTCGCTAACATGGCCGCCCGCTGGCCCGCCGCGCGTCTGACGGAGGCGCCCGCGGAGACAGCCGGGACGGCAAGGGCGATTTTCGGGGAGAACGGCGAACGGATCGCCCTGCATCTCTCCGGCACCAACTTCCAGATCCGCGTTTGGGAAGCGCTGCTGCACATCCCCGACGGCGGGCTCGTCACGTATCAGGCAGTTGCGAAGACCATCGGCCAGCCGAAAGCGGCGCGGGCGGTCGGTGCGGCCATCGGCCGGAACCCGGTTAGTTTTCTGATCCCCTGCCACCGGGCCATTCTCTCCAATGGCTATCTCCGCAACTACGAGTGGGGCTTGCCCCGCAAAATGGCGATGATTGGCTGGGAAGCGAGCCGGCGTGCCGTCAGCTAACTCTTCACCGTAAAATCGCGGATGACGTCCGGGTTGGGCTCGATCCCAAGGCCCGGCCCATCCGGCAGGGTGTAGGCCCCGTTTTTGGGCGGGAAGATGTCGTAGAGTGGCGCTTCCAGATTCCCGTACAGGAATTCCAGGGGCTCGTCCGTCTGGGCCACCACATGCATGGTGGCGAGGAAGCCAGGACCGTAATACGGCGAATGGGGGGCGAAACCGATATTGTTGGTCTCGCAAAGCCGCAGGATCTTCATCATCTCGGTGA
>CAYYSC010000211.1:0-6025 GCA_964474065.1 uncultured Rhodospirillales bacterium
GCGAGATATCGCCCCCGTTTAGGATCGCTTCGATCCGGTAGCCGTCATATTTGGGCTCGTGCAGCCACTCCTCGCCGCTTGGCGGGCGTTTCTTCAGCTTCGCCAGTTGCGGCTCGACAAAGGACGGAGGGTCCGGATCTTGCCTGTTCCCGCCGCTGTTCTTGTCATTGTCCGCTCCCTCCCAAGCTTTTCCCTGCTTGGCGATCGTCTCCATATCGCGGCCGCTGTGCACACTGTCCGTCCATTTTCTGCGGGGATCGGTCTCCTCATCAGCCTGATCATCCCGTTCCTTGATGAGGAGCCAGTTTTCCTTGCCGCCGCTGCTTTTGCCCTTCATTCGCACCAGGGCAAAGCCGCCTTTCAGGCGTTTTCCGTGCAACACGAATTTGAGTTCGCCTTCCGCAAGCCCCTCCCGGGGGTCTTCCTGCGGCTCCCAGGTGCCCTCGTCCCACAGCATGACGGTGCCGGCGCCGTATCCTTCCGGGATCACGCCCTCGAAATCGCCGTAGTCAAGCGGGTGATCCTCAACCATCACGGCCAGCCGCTTTTCGGACGGATCGAGGCTTGGGCCCTTCGTGACCGCCCAACTTTTGAGCACGCCATCAAGTTCGAGCCGGAAGTCGTAATGGAGCCGGCTCGCGTCGTGTTTCTGGATCACGTAGGTTTTTCCACCCTGCTTCCCTCGCTTGTCATCGGGAGCGTCGCCGGTGGGTTCTGGCGACTTTTCCAAGTCGCGTTTTGCGCGGTATTCAGCGAGCGCGTTTTCGCCGTCATCTTGAGATTTTGTCATCACCCAAGCTCCACTTTCCCCTCTTTCTCGTAACAATCGATAGGATCGTCGGTTCCGAGGATGGGCAAGCCCGGTTGCATTTGATCTCTGTCAAGGCGTCGGAGGTGAGCAAATGCATAATGCCACCCCTCTTAACGAAGGACAGGTGATATGGCGCATACGCCCCACGAACTCGCGGAAGTTTTTCCGGATCAGAAGGACCTGATCCACCGGTTGAAGATGCAAGATGCGCATTTTGCCCGTCTCGCCGATGAATATCACGAGGTCAACAGAGCCATCCATCGGATCGAGGCGGAGATCGAGCCGACTTCTGACGCGCACGCGGAAGAGTTGAAAAAGCAGCGGCTCGCCCTGACGGATGAAATCTCCGCCATGCTCGCCGCTGCAAAGGTTTAAGGCCGGCTATTTCCGCTCGATGAGCTGATACATGACGCCGTGACCTTCTTTCGGATGGAGGAAGACTTGGCGGCCGGCCTCGATGACACGCGCGCCGCGGGCTTTCATGTCCGCGGTTGCCGCAGCGACGTCGTCCACGGCGAGGGCGACGAGGTGCACACCCTCTCCACGTTTCTCCAGCGAACTCCGGATGTCGCTGTTTTCGCCCAGCGGTTCGCACAATTCAATGAAGGTGCCGGACGTCCCAAGTCCCAGAATCGCGCGGCGCAGGCCAAGTTCCGGCTGATCCTCCGCGGGTTCCGTCACGGTGAAGCCCAGGCGTTCGGTATAGTGGCCGATGGCTTCGTCCAGGTTCTCCACGCGAACCACGATGTGATCGATCCATTTGTGCATCGGTCGTTTCCTTCTGGTTGGGGACGGTTCATGCTAGCGGTTTCCTGACGCGCCGCGCTAGCCTCGGGCGTTGTACTCCTCCGTTGCCCCCAAGGCTTCCCGCTCATGTTGCGCGCCCTCCGCGCCTCCGATCAACTCAAAGGTATCGCCTGTATCCTGGTGTCTGGCGCAATCTTTGCGTTTACGGATGCAATCGCCAAGCTCCTGACTGGCGAATATCCGCCCGGCCAGATCCTGTTTTTCCGCTCGGTATTCGTCTTTTTATCCATTGGCGTGATGACCTGGGCCAAGGGCGGAATGCGGGAGATCAAGGTCGTCAGCTGGCGCCTGCAACTCCTGCGCGGCCTGATCGTCGCCTTGACGTCCTTTATTTTCATCGTGGCGCTGAAGCATGTGCCCCTCGCGGACATGACGGCATTGATGTTCCTGTCGCCGCTCGTGCTGACCGCCATGGCGCCGTATTTCCTAGGCGAGTATGTCGGCTGGCGGCGCTGGACCGCGATCGCCATCGGTTTTTGCGGCACGCTGTTCATCATCCGGCCGAGCGGAGATGTGCCACTCTGGCCGCTCCTGCTGGCCGCATCGATTACGGTGCTGATCGCCTTCCGGGACATCATCACGCGCAAGCTCTCTCAGACCGACACGGCGAATGGAATGATGATCTGCTCCACGGCCGTCGTGACGTTGATTGGGGCGTGCGCCTTGCCGTTCGGCTGGGTCACGCCGGACTGGCAGGGCCTAGCCCTGTTCGCGCTGGCGGGCGGGCTGCAAGGCGTCGCCCAGTACTTTCTGGTCTATGCCTTCATCTATGGGGAGGCGGTGGTGGTGACCCCGTTCCGCTATTTCCTGCTGATCTGGGCAACATTGTACGGCTATCTCCTGTTCGGCACGGTACCGAGCCTGCAGACCCTGTTCGGCGCGTCGATCGTCGTGGGCTCGGGGCTTTACATCTTCTTCCGGGAAGTCCGTCATAAGCGGCGACCGCCCAAACCCGCTTAAGGCTCCGCCGCCAATGACGAGCCCGCCCCTCACACGCGCCCCCGGTGCCTCCCAACAGGCGAAGGGCATTCTTTGCATCATCGTTTCCAACGCCATTTTCGGCCTGACGGATGCGCTCTCGAAGGTGCTGACCGGGGAATATCCACCTGGTCAGATCCTTTTTTTTCGCGCCCTGTTTGTGTTCGTTTCGATTGCGGTCATGATCCGCTGGCAGGGCGGTTGGCGCGAAGTGCGGATCGTCGACTGGCGGCTGCAATTCGTGCGCGGCGGCCTGCTGGCGGTGGGCTCCTACATTTTCATCATCGCCCTGAAGCACGTCCCCCTCGCCGACCTGACGGCAATGATGTTCCTCTCCCCGCTGGTATTAACGGCCTTGGCCCCGCGCTTCCTTGGCGAATATGTCGGCTGGCGGCGCTGGACAGCGGTTGCCATCGGGTTTTGCGGTTCGCTTCTGATCATCCGGCCGAGCGGCGAGTTTCCGCTTTGGCCGATGATGCTGGCGATGACCATGCCATTCAGCATGAGTGTCCGGGATATCATTACGCGCCATCTGGCAAAGACCGATTCCGCTACCGGCATGATGATCTGCGGTACAGTGTGCGTCATCGTCGGCGGGGCACTCAGCCTGCCTTTTGCGTGGGTTTCCCCAACGTGGGAGGCGATGGCCTTGTTTGCCCTGACCGGCACTTTTCAGGGGGTGGCGCAATTCTTTCTGGTTTATGCTTTCATCTATGGCGAGGCGGTGGTCGTCGCACCGTTCCGCTATTTCCTGCTGCTTTGGGCGGTGCTTTACGGCTACCTGTTCTTCGGCGACATTCCACGCTGGGAGACAATCATTGGCGCCAGCATCGTCGTTGCCGCGGGCCTTTATGTGTTCTTCCGGGAGACCCGGCACGGCAAGGGATGAGAGGCCGGAGCGGATGTGCCTCCGGCCTCCGCTATTGCCCTAGAGCCGGTCGACCGTCAGCCAGCCGCTTTCACCACCCCAGGCCTGGGCGAATAGGCCCTCAACCACTTCGGCGCCGGCAATGTCGTCCTGCGCGCGCATGGCTTGCGCAAGACCGAAATAGGCCCAGCCGCTGTTCGGATGGCGCATTAACGCCGCTCGGAAGGAGCGCTCGGCTGCGGCAGCGTCGCCCGCCTGCAATTGTGCCGCGCCCAACGATTGCTGCACCGGGTAATACCAGAAGGGCGGCTCCATATAGGGGATCCCTGCCTCGACCGCGACGGCCTCCTCAAAAAGGGAGATCGCCTGTTCCGCATTGCCGTCCGCCATCGCCGAGCGGGCTTTGACCGTCAACTCCGCAATCCGCAGAAGGTCCGGTGCGGGGACGCCCCACGCGGCGAGGCCGCTCCAGTCCGTTCCTTCGCGGATGGCCGCTACATGCGCTGCTTCACCCCTCGCCCCATCGATATTGCCTTGCCGGGCCAAGGCCACGCCCCGGGCGTAGCGCCACATGGCCTGGACATAGGGCAAGGCTTTGCCCGGATCGGGCAGTGCCAGCACCTCCTCCGGTTCGCCCATCTGGGCATGGGCGAAGTAAGGCGCGGCTGCGATCGGCTGCACCCAGCCGACCGTGGCGGCGAATTCCGGGTCGATGACCTTCAACAGGCGCTCGGCGGCGGTAATGGCCTCCTGCTTCATGCCGGCCATTTGGGCCGAGGTGACCATGAAGTGGATATTGTGCGGGTAGTAGCCGCCCGCATAGATGCCCTCGGCCTTTGCGTGCTTCAGATAAGTTTCATCTGCGAGCGCTGCCGCCCGGTTCGCTTCCAGCGAGTCCAGGTACCGGCCAATCCGGTAATAGATGTGGGAGGGCATGTGCACCAAGTGGCCGGCACCGGGCATGAGTCCGCCAAGCCGGTCTGCCGGCTGTTCCGCCCGGTGCGGGTCGCGCGATGCCTCCGTCATGTGGATATAGAGATGGATCGCCGCCGGATGGTCCGGATGCCGCTTCATCGTCCGTTCCAACACGGCGATGGCCTCGGCGGTATTGCCCTTTGGCGTCTTGCCGTCGCGTTCCCAGTAATCCCAAGGCTGCATGTCCATCAGCGACTCGACATAGATCGCCTGAATGTTCGGGTTGTCAGGAAAGGCTTCCGCTGCTCGGCGCATTTTCTCGGCAAAGGCTTGGCTTGATTCGGATGTGACGCCAAAAGTGGCATCGTAGCGAAGGGCAATGGCGTCGATCAAAGCCTGCTCGTGCGCGGCGGCGCGGGCTTTCAACGCGATGGCTTTCTCGACTGCGGCCAAGGCGGGCGCGATGGCGCCAGCGTCCATCGGCGCGTTGATATTCGGACCGAGCGCAAAGGCTTCGCCCCAGAAGCACATCGCACATTCAGGGTCGATTTCCTGGGCCTTCCGGAAATTGCGAACTGCCTCATGATGGTTGAAGCCGTAAGTCCAGCGCAGTCCCTGGTCAAAATATGCCTGGGCCGTCGGGTCCGCGGCGGTGATTGGGATGGACACATTCCCCAAATCGTCCCGCAAGGCCGGCCCGCGGCCATCATCGCCCTTCAGCCATTCGGTCGCTGATCGGCTCGCGAGTTGGACGCCGGGATTCTGGGCTATAGGACCGCTGCACCGCGCCTTGCGCAGGTAGGACGGGTCGAACAGCTCCTCGGCCGAAGTCGCCGCGGCGGCAGGGCGCGTGCCACCATCGGGGGTAAGGAAGAATGCCAGGCCGGTCAACGCGGTTGTCGCGGCAAGGCCGGCGGTCAAAAGAGTGAATCGCATAATGTTGGCTCCGCTGAAGAATACTGGCGCTGCCGCCACAGCCGCAGCGCTTGATGACGACTATTTAACTGCCATCAGAAGCCAATTGGGTGAGATAATTCACACCTTTGCCAATATGCAACTAAAGACGAAAGACTGTGCCATTACCATTTAGATGAGGCCCTTCAACTTTAAGAGGCCCAGTGCCGAAACGGTCACGGCGTCTTTGATGATTCCTCCGCAGATCATTTGCTCCACTCGCGTCAACGGAAAAGCATGGGTGACCAGATCCTGCTCCTCAATCTCAGGGCTTGCCTCTCCCTGTCGGAGATTGGTCGCCAGGAAGACGTGGAAGCGGTGAGTGCAGATGCCGTAGGCGAGGCAGAGTTCGCCCGCATCGACCATGCTATCCGCCTCGAGGCCGGTTTCTTCGCGCAACTCTCCCCGCGCGAGGATTTCCGGGTCGGTATCGGGCGCGTGATCCCATGCCCCCTGCGGCAGTTCCCAGAAGCGCTCCTGAACCGGATAACGGTACTGCTCGACCAGATGGATAAACCCATCCTGAACGGCGGCAACGGCTACGAAGTTGGCCTTTTCCACCACGCCATAAATCCCTTCGGAGCCATCACGCCGGCGGATCTTGTCTTCCCGGACCCGAATCCAGCGGTTCCGATACACGATGCGGGAATCCAGCGTGACGATATCCGGCCGGCCGGTGTGGCGGTTTTCCG
>CAYYSC010000212.1:0-5994 GCA_964474065.1 uncultured Rhodospirillales bacterium
CCTTCCATAAGGCGCACGGCAATCTCGCCACCGTCACGGCAGTGCCGCCGCCCCGTCGCTTCGGCCAGTTGCGGCTCGAAAATGGCCGGGTCACGGACTTTCTAGAAAAGCCGGTGGGCGATGGCGGCGTAATTAACGGCGGCTTTTTCGTGCTCTCACCAGGGATTGACCCCTATATCGAGGACGATTCGTCGATATGGGAGCGGGAGTCGCTGCAGGGCCTGGCCGCCGACGGCGAACTCCATGCATTCGAGCACATGGATTTCTGGCAGCCAATGGACACGATCCGCGAGCGCCAGGAACTGGAGGAGCACTGGGCGACTGGTAAAGCGCCTTGGAAGGTGTGGGAATGAATCCGGCATTCTGGCAGGGCCGCCGCGTTTTCCTGACGGGGCATACCGGCTTCAAGGGCGCGTGGCTTGCCGCGTGGCTCACCCAAATGGGAGCGGAGGTCACTGGTTTCGCCCACCCCCCGGAAAGCGAGCCAAACCTCTGGGCCCTCCTGGCCCTTTCGGACGTGCGCTCCGTCACTGCCGATATCAATGACCGCGCAGCGCTGGAGCAGACGCTGACAGAAGTGCAGCCGGAGGCGGTGATTCATCTGGCCGCACAGTCCCTCGTCCGCCGCTCCTATCGCCAACCGGTGGAGACATTCGCGACAAATGTCCTGGGGGTCGTCAATCTGCTGGATGCGGTGCGGGCATGCGAGAGCGTACGGGGCGTGGTAATCGCCACCTCCGATAAGGCATACGAGAACAGTCACCAGATATGGGGCTATCGCGAGACCGACCCGATGGGTGGCTACGACCCCTATTCCGGCTCTAAGGGCGCAGCGGAAATTGCAGCCGCCGCCATGCGGCGCAGCTTCTTCCACCCTCAAGCGGCGCTCGGACATCAAGCCGGCATTGCCTGCGTCCGCGCCGGCAATGTCATCGGCGGCGGCGACTGGGCGGAAGACCGGCTGGTACCGGACATCGTCCGTGGCTGTCTGGGATCCTCTGGCGCCGTTATCCTGCGCGCGCCGCACTCGATCCGCCCGTGGCAGCACGTGCTGGAGCCTCTGCGTGGCTATTTGATGGTCGCGGAAAAACTCTGTTCCGGCGAGCCCGGCTTTGACGAGGGCTGGAATTTCGGGCCAAAGCGCGAGGACGAGCGGGCCGTGATCGACGTGGCGGAAGCGCTGGTTCAGGCAATCGGAAAGGGCAGGATCGGCATTGACCCCGCCGCCGCCAATGTTCATGAGGCGGCGCTGCTTACCCTAGACGCCACTAAGGCCCGAGCCAGACTGGGCTGGCAGCCGGTGCTGGATTTCGCCGACTGTATCCGCCTGACGAGTGATTGGTATGGAGGCTGGGCTGCGGGCCGCAACCCGGGGCAACTTTGCGCCGAACAGATCGCGGAATACGCGCACCGTTGCGCAAAGACCGGATGACCAGTACGTGCCTTGCCGCCCTTGGCGGACCCATAGAACCGCGTCGCGGCTGCAGCTTCGTCTATCATCGTTCACGAAGCATCCATTCTGTTGGACAAGCCGGAGCCGAAGCATCCGCTGGACTCTTGCGCCCGCCCTTCCTGCCCCCGGGTGCAGGTCCAAAACGTATTAATTAAAACGGAAGCTCACGCCGCAAAAAACCCGCCCCTTGCCTGACCGCTGCCCCTGCCTGAGCCTTTCCATGGGAAATCGGGCGCAACACCATTGCTCTGGCTGGCCCGCTTTTGCGGGTGAAAGGAACGAGTAAGAGGGCGGCCTTTCGAGTAATCGCGGCAATGGGGGAGCTCTGACTTTGATGAGGGCGAGCCCCATTGCGTGGGGTCACCGCGCTCTTTAGATTGCGGCGATCGCAAGCGCCCAAAGGGAGATATACGCTAAGATGGCTGAGGGAATGCTAGACGGCAAAGTGGTGCTGGTCACCGGCGCCGGCCGTGGCATCGGCGCAGAGGTGGCGAAGCTCGCCGCCGCAGAGGGCGCCAAGGTGGTGGTGAACGATCTCGGCGGCTCCGTATCCGGCGAAGGCCAGGACGCCACGCCGGCGCAGGAAGTCTGCAATGAAATTGCGGCCAAGGGCGGCGAGGCCGTCGTGAATGGCGACAGCGTCGCCGACTTCAAGGCCGCGCAAGGGATGGTCCAGCAGGCTGTCGACACGTTCGGCCAGATCGACGGCATTGTGAACGTCGCAGGAATTTTGCGCGACGTGATCTTTCACAAAATGACCAAGCAGGACTGGGATCAGGTAATTGCCGTTCACCTGAAGGGGTCGTTCAACGTGGCACGTGCCGCCGCCGAGCACTTCCGGGCCCAGGAAAGCGGTGCGATGGTCCATTTCACCTCGACCAGTGGCCTGATCGGCAATTTTGGCCAGGCGAATTATGCCGCCGCCAAGCTCGGCATTGTCGGCATGAGCACCAACATTGCCCTCGACATGGCGCGCTATAACGTGCGCTCCAATTGCATGTCGCCGTTCGCATGGTCGCGCATGATCGGCACTATTCCGTCCAATTCGCCGGAGCAGGAAGCCCGTCTCGCCAAGATCAAGCGCATGGTGCCGGCTCAGATCGCCCCCATGGTAGTGTACTTGCTAACGGATGCTGCAAAGGACGTCACCGGCCAGATTTTTGGCAGCCGCATGAACGAGCAGGTGCTGTTCAGCCAATCCCGCCCTATCCGCTCGATCCATAACGCCGCCGGCTGGACGCCCAAGTCGATCGCCGAGGAAGGCATGCCGGCGTTGGTGCCGAGCTTCCAACCGCTCGATCGTTCCGGCGACGTTTTCTGTTGGGACCCGATCTAACACACCGCGCGCCTTAAAAAAGCTGCGAATATAAGGAATTGCTTGATGAGTGAAGGTTTGTTGGAGGGCAAGGTTGTCCTCGTGAACGGCGCCGGCCGCGGCATCGGCCAGCAGATCGCCATCACCTGCGCCGAGGAAGGCGCAAAAGTCCTAGTCAACGATCTCGGCGGTTCGGTGGAGGGTGAGGGCAAGGACCTAACCCCCGCTCAAGAAACTGTCAAAATGATCGAAGACATGGGCGGTGAGGCAGCCGCCAATGGCGGCTCCATCGCCGACTGGGACGACGCCCATGCCATGGTGAAGCAGGCGGTCGATACCTTCGGCCAGATCGACGGTGTAGTGAACGTCGCCGGTATCCTGCGCGATCGCATCTTCCATAAAATGACGGAGGAAGATTGGGATTCGGTAATCGATGTTCACCTTAACGGATATTTTTATGTTGCCCGCGCCGCGGCGGATTATTTTCGTCAGCAGGAATCCGGGGCGATGGTGCATTTCACCTCCAACTCTGGCTTGGTCGGCAATGTGGGTCAGGTGAACTACGGCGCGGCCAAGATGGGCGTTGTCGGTCTTTCCCGTTCGATCGCGCTCGACATGAGCCGCTTCGGCGTACGCTCGAACATCATTTCGCCGAGCGCCTTCACCCGCATGATCGAGACCATCCCGATCAAGGGGCCGGAAGGCGAGAAACGCCGCAAGCGCCAGGAAGCCATGACGCCGAGGAAAATCGCAGCGCCTGTGGCTTATCTGCTGTCGGATGCAGCCAAAGACGTTACAGGCCAGATCTTCTATGTGCGCTCGAACGAAATCATGTTGATGAGCCAACACCGGCCCGTGCGCGTCGTGCACCGTGGCGAGGGCTGGACGCCGGAATTGATCTACGAACATGCCATGCCGGCGCTTCGGCCGCACTTCACGCCGAGTGAGCCGTCGGCCAGCTACTTCAACTGGGATCCGGTCTAGCCGCTGCGGACTTGGTGAAATCGTGATTGCTCTGTCTCGAGCAGGATCTTTGATCCCTGCTCGAGACATTTAGTTTCCGGCATTCTATCGGATCTTCCGCTGCCGTGCTCCGCCGCGTTGCATTCCTCCTTATCTTGGGCACTTTGCTTCTTTTGCTGCAGCCTGCCCGAGCCGAAGACCCGATGGTTTGGGTGGCGCGCTACCCGCTGTCACCAGATCACCCCGCCGTGTCCATCGGGTGGAGCGCGTTACAGGGCGCGCTGGCACCCGAAATCGACCTGCAGCTTCGCATTGGGGGACCTCCGCTTGGTTCGGCGGAGGCGCTCGAAACTCTAGCGCGCGGGCAAATCCAGGCGGGTATGCTAGCGCTCGCAAGCTACCCTAAGTCCTTTCCGTATTGGTCGATGTTGGGTGAGATGTTCCTCATCGGGCGCGATGGGCTGGCAGCGGCGGCGGCGATTTCTGAACTGGTGATGTTGGAGTGTCCCCACTGCCAGGACAATCTAACCCGGCAGAAGCTGGTATTCCTGGGCAGCTACAGCGCAGCTCCTTACGGCTTGGTTGCGCCAACCCCGCTGACCGAGCCCCTCAGCCTCGAAGGACAGGTTCTTGCGACTCCCGGCAGTCTGTGGGACCGGATGGTCGAGGAGTTGGGAGCGGCCGCCGCTGGCAGCGTTGACGATCCGCGGCAAGCGCTAGCTCTGGGGCATGTAACCGCGCTGGTCGACGTGCCAGGCGCCCTGCGGGATCCCTATCTGGCGGGCCGGGCGGTGGCGTTCACGCGGTTGCCGCTCGGCAGCTACCGCGGCGCCAGTCCGCTGACGATCAGTCGCGATGCTTGGCGCCGGCTTTCCGGGGATCAACGCCGTCGGGTGTTCCGGGCGGCCGCATCGGCGCTTTATGAACTGACTGACGCCTATCGGCGCCAGCATGCCGAAACTCTTGCGGCAGCCGGTGCGCGAGGCTTGATCATTGCCGATGGCGGTTTGCTGTTGGAAGATCGGGTGCGTCGGTTCGCCAGCGCCGACCTCCAGCGCTTAATCGAGGTAGCTGAACAACGTTTTGGTGTGACGGATGCAGAGGCATTTACTATAAAGCTTACTGGGCTTTACGACAAATGGGCAACGCTTCTGGCGCCTGGTACTGTCGAGAAAGCCGCGATAAGGCTTCTCCAGGCCGAAATTTTTGATAGACTCGATGTGCAGGCCTACGGGGGCCGACAATAACCCCGGGGTGGAGGATACGCGCATGAGCTACGAGAAACCCTATCAAGGCCTCCGGGTAGTCGACCTTTCGCAGGGCATCGCTGGCCCGTATTGCGCTATGCTGCTGGCTCAATACGGGGCTGATGTTGTCAAAGTGGAGCCGTTGGACGGCGACTGGTCCCGCATCTTGGGGAAGGTTTACGGGGACCACACCGCCTTCTCGATCGCCGGCAATTTGGGCAAGCGGTCGATTTCCCTGGACTTGAAAAGCGAGGCAGGGCGCGAGGTTGTCGAACGCTTGGTGGACGGCGCCGACGTGTTTATGGAAGGCTTTCGTCCTGGCGTAATCGACCGGCTGGGTTTCGGCTACGAAGTGGTCTCTCAGCTCAACCCCGGCATTATCTATTTGTCCATTTCTGGCTTCAGTCAAAGCGGACCGCTAAGTCAGAAACCGGCAATGGATCCGGTGCTGCAAGCCTTCACGGGTTTTATGATGGAAAATAAGGGGATGGACGGTATTCCTCACCGAACAAACCCGATCGTCGTTGATATGTCTACCGCCCTTTACTCCTTCCAGGCTGTATCGGCTGCCCTTTACGCAAGGCGGGACGAGGCAAGTGGGCGCTATATAGACGCGTCGCTGATGGCGGCCGCGGCCAACCTGCAAGTCGTCCGGATGATGGCGGTTTATCTGGAGAAAGGTCAGATGGCGCCAGGTACTGCCCCCTCCGGCACCTACAAGACTGCGGACGGCTGGATTCAGACGGTTGTCCTGAAGCAACAGGACTATTCCGTCTTCTGCGACGTGCTTGGGCTCTCCGAACTGGGGGCGGACCCGCGCTTTCAGACCCCAGCCGACCGGATCGCCAATGCCGAATACCTGAACCGCACGGTGGCAGATGCCTTTCTGAAGCGCGGGACGGCGGAATGGACGGCGGCGCTTACCGAGGCAAGGCTGCAGAACGAAGGGGTTCAGGACTATATGCAGTTCCTGCGCCATCCGCTCGAGCTCCTCGACATCGGATTTCTCGACCCGC
>CAYYSC010000213.1:0-5972 GCA_964474065.1 uncultured Rhodospirillales bacterium
GCTCGGTGGCGCCGTTCGGCTTCCCGATGTCATTGCCGGAGGCCTTGTCCGCGCCGTCACCCGCTTCGGTGTTGTCCGCGCTTGTTTCCTGCTGCCGCTGAACGCGACTCCGGCGTCGGCGGCGTGGCTGCGGGGCAGGCTGTTCGCCCTCAGGTGCTTCGCCTGCGGGCTGCTCGCTGCCGTTCCAGACTTGTGGCGTCGGCGGTTGTTCGCCGGTGGAGGAAGCGTCGCCCTGTTCTGCCGCGGCTTGGTTTCGGTCACCGCCAGACGAACTCTCGGCGGCTTCCGCCTGTTCGTAAGCGTCGTCATCGTAGTCCTCCCGATCATTAAACGAGGCCTGGGAGGATTGCGGTTGGGTTTGGCCTTGTTGTTGCTGTGGCGGGGTGGCTGCGTTCAACAGCCGGGCGTAATGCTCGGCATGCTGCATCAGGTTTTCCGTAAGGACCATATCGCCTGACGAATGCGCATCCCGCGCAAGGGTCAGGTACCGGTCGAGGATTTGTTGGGGCGTGCCGCGTATCCGACTACCTGGACCGTTCGAGTCCATCTGTTGGTTGCGGATATTCTGCTGGCGACCGCGCGAGTTACCGCGACCGCGTGCCCGGCGTGAAGACATACTTTGTCTCATCAGTCCGTCGTCGAAATTTATTACCGAAGATTGCCCAGCCCTCAAGCCAAGCGGCGACCGCAATCACGGCTCTTCTTGTCAGAAGGCGCTGTGCTCATGCGATTGGGGCAATGTTTCCCGGCCCCAGCCCGGGAGCTAACTCACCCGCACATTGCTAAAGCTACCTTTCATCGTCGTCATTGCAAGCTGAAATTTTCCCGGAAAGGCGGACGCATCGAGGAATCCCAGCCAGATCATCCCGGATCCGGCATATCATTCCAGCTTTTTCCCCCAAGGCCGCAACCCAATCCGCCTGTCCGGCGCCGACTTCCAAGAAGGCCGCGCCGTCTGGGCGCAGAACCCGGGCGAGGCCGGGAATAATCGCGCGATAGGGAGCCAAGCCATCCGGTCCGCCATCTAGCGCGAGGCCCGGATCATAGCTCCGCACGCCGCGCCCCAAAGTCGCGATCGCTCCCGCCGCTATATAGGGCGGATTGGCCACGACCAAGTCAAAGGGGTTGTCAATCGTCTGCAGCCATTGCCCGCAAACCCAGGCCGCGCGTTTTGACAGATCGTGCCGAACCGCGTTGGCCCGGGCGATCCGAAGAGCGCGCAGGTTGAGGTCGAGCCCGATTCCGAAAGCTTCCGGCAATTCGTGGAGAAGCGATAAAAGTATACAACCGCTCCCGGTGCCGAGGTCGAGAATCCGTAGAGGCTTGCGCGCATGCCGGCCTGGACCCTTCGCCACCCATTCCAGTGCCTGCTCGACAAGCAATTCCGTTTCCGGGCGGGGGTCGAGCACATCCGGCGAAATCTTGAAATCCAGGCTCCAGAATTCGCGGCGCCCACGGATTCGGCTGAGCGGCTCGCCGTTCAGCCGGCGCTTCAGGGCTTCCGCCAGCTGCGCCTGCTGTTCCGGGCTTAGTTGCCGCTCCGTTTCGGTCAGGAGGGCCAAGGGGGCCGCATCGATGACAATACCGAGCAGGATCCGGGCTTCGCGCCGCGGATCTGGCAAACCGGAGTTGGCCAGCGCGCGTGCGGTTTCGGTCAAGGCTGCGCTGACCGTTATCTGATTTCCCGCATTATTCCAGATGAGCGAGGCGCTCCGCCTGATCTTCTGCGATCAACGCATCGATGACCTCGTCCAATGCCTCCCCTGCGAGAACCTTGTCCAACTTGTAGAGCGTCAGGTTGATACGGTGATCCGTAACCCGCCCTTGCGGGAAATTATAGGTTCGGATCCTCTCCGAGCGGTCCCCGGAACCGACCTGACTCTTGCGTGCAGACGCCCGTTCGTCCGCAAGCGTCTGGCGTTGGTGCTCATAGAGACGCGACCGGAGGATGGTCATCGCTTTCGCGCGGTTCTTATGCTGGGACTTCTCATCCTGCATGCTGACGACGATTCCGCTTGGAATATGCGTGATGCGTACGGCCGATTCGGTCGTGTTGACGTGCTGGCCGCCGGCACCGGAGGCGCGGAACACATCGACCCGCAGATCTTCGGTATTAACTTCCACGTCGACTTCCTCCGCCTCTGGCAGAACGGCCACCGTCGCGGCAGAAGTATGAATGCGGCCGCTGGCTTCGGTCTGTGGCACGCGCTGCACCCGGTGGGCGCCGCTTTCGAACTTCAGCTTCGCAAAGACGTCGGTGCCGGAAATAGAAGCGCTCGCTTCCTTGTAACCGCCAAGGTCGTTTTCCGAGATTTGCATCGGCTCGAAGCGCCAGCCCATTTGCTCGGCATATCGCCGGTACATGTTGAACAGGTCGGCCGCGAACAGCGCCGCCTCGTCGCCTCCCGTTCCGGCCCGCACTTCCAGAATCGCGTTCTTGCTGTCGGCCTCGTCTCTCGGCAACAGCGACAGGCGGACGGCATGCTCCAGTTCAGGCAGTTGTTCCCGCAGAGTGTCCAGTTCTTCCTCTGCCAGTTCGCGCATCTCCGGGTCGATGGCCGGATCGCCGATCATCGCTTCGCTTTCCCGAATTTCAGCTTGCATCCGCCGCAACGCCTGGATTGTTTCGGCGACGGGCGAAAGGTCGGAATATTCTTTGGAAAGCATGGCCATTTCGGCCGGGGTCAGATCCATCTCCGTTGCCAGCCGGGACGACAGTTCATCTACCCGCACCAGCACCTGATCGAGTTTTTCGTCTAAGCTCACTATCGTTTTAACCTGCTAAATGCCCCGCCAATTCGGCGAGCGGCACGGTCTGCTGCTCGCCGCTGTCCATATCGCGGACCGTTGCCTGCGCCGCCGCCAGTTCATCGTCGCCGACGATGACAGCAAGCCTCGCGTGTGCCCGGTTCGCCCGATTCAACCGTCGTTTGAGATTGCCGCTATAGCCCATGTCAATGGGGATTCCTGCCGCCCGCAACTCGAACGCCACCCGGCGCAATTTGCGCTCCGCGGGTTCTCCCATCGGAATGAACGCGATCGGGCGTGGCATGGGCGGAAAGTTTTCTGCCAGCATGGCCAGCCGCTCAATGCCTGCAGCCCAACCGACGCCCGGCGTCGGCGGACCGCTCATTTGTTGGATCAGACCGTCATAACGGCCGCCCGCGAGCACCGCGCTTTGCGCGCCCAGCCGGTCCGTTGTGAATTCGAAGGCCGAATGGCAGTAATAGTCGAGCCCGCGTACCAATCTTTCGTTTAGATGGTATGCAATGCCAAGATCGGAAAGGCCTTCTTTCACCTTTCCAAAGAAATCCGCGGCCTTCGGCGTCAAATATTCAGCGAAGCGCGGAGCGTCCGCGACGATGACCCGGTCTCCTTCATCCTTGGAGTCGAGAATGCGCAAGGGATTGCGGTGCAGGCGGCCGCGGCTGTCTTCCGAGAGCCGGTCGCGATGCTGTTCGAAATAGGCAACGAGGGCGGTCCGGTAAGCTTCTCGGCTTTCGGCGTCGCCGAGCGTGTTCAACTCCAGTTTAGACCAGCCGAGCACGCCGAGTCGGTCCAGGATCTGCGCGCCCAGAGCGATGACCTCGACATCAGCCGCAGGATCAGCCACCCCGAACAGTTCTACCCCGATTTGGTGAAACTGCCTCAGACGGCCCTTCTGCGGCCGCTCGTAGCGAAACATGGGGCCGTGATAGAAGAACTTCAGCGGCAGCTGATCGTTCAGTTTCCCAGAGATGAACGCGCGAGCAACCGCGGCCGTACCTTCCGGACGAAGGGTGATCGAATCACCGCCCTTGTCCGTGAAGGTGTACATCTCCTTGGTCACGATATCGGACGCATCGCCGAGGGTGCGGGCAAACACCTCGGTTTGCTCGAAAATCGGGGTCGCGATTTCGCCATAGCCATAGTTTGCGGCCAGCTTTCGCCCGGCCGCGACAATGTGGTTGTGTTTCCAACTGTCTTCTGGAAGCAGGTCGCGGGTGCCGCGAACCGGCTGCAATGCTGTCACGGGGGAACTCCTGTCCGACCAAGAATGGCGATGATTTCGCCCTATATACGCGTATCGGTGCAACGCGCGAAGCCTGGATCGTGCCGACACGCCTGACGAGCGACAGCTCTTAGCCGCGCACTGGTCAAGGGTGCGGCTTGAGCAGGTCCCGGATTTCCTCCAACAGGACTTCCTGTCGGGTCGGCGCCGGCGGCGGTGCCGGGTCGGTCGCTTCCTTCCTCCGCAGCCGGTTCATGCCGCGGACGATGAAAAACAGCACCGCGGCCACGATCAGCAAGGAGAGCACCGCATTGATGAACACGCCATAGGCGATCACGGGCACTCCTGCCGCCTTCGCTGCCTCCAGCGATTCGACCGGTGTCGCCGACAGGTTGATGAACAGGTCGGAAAAATCCGCCCCGCCCGTCAGCAGGCCAATCGGCGGCATGATGACGTCGTTCACGGCTGACTGGACCACGGTGGTAAATGCTGCCCCGATGATGATGCCCACGGCTATGTCGATGACGTTGCCGCGCAACGCAAACTGCTTGAATTCCCTGAGCAATGCCATTGCTCCCGCTACTCTTGCATGGTCATCCGCGGCGGTTTCGTGCCGGCGGAAGCGGCGCAGAATAGCGCACGGAGCGGCGAGCACTCTAACCTGTGATGCGCTCTTGCGGCGTTGCTACTCTGCCGCCACCGCAGCCTGGTCCGCCAAGCGTTCGGATTCGATTTCTTTCGCCTTCGCCTCGATCAACTCGACCATATGGTCGACGATGTCTTCGTTTTGCAGGCGGTGGTCGGGCTGACCGGCGACGTAGACCATGTGCGTGCCCTTGCCGCCACCGGTGATTCCGAGATCTGTCTCCCGCGCCTCTCCAGGGCCGTTCACGACGCAGCCGATCACCGAGACCGTCATCGGCGTGGTGATGTGGGAGAGCCGTTCTTCGAGGATCTCCACCGTCTTGATCACGTCGAACTGCTGGCGTGCACAGCTCGGGCAGGAGATCACATTGACGCCGCGGTGACGCAAGCCCAAGGACTTCAGGATGTCGAAGCCGACCTTCACCTCTTCCGTCACGTCGGCCGACAGCGAGACCCGCAGCGTGTCGCCGATGCCGGCCCAGAGCAGCGAGCCGAGGCCGATGGCACTCTTGACGGTGCCGGTGCGCAGGCCCCCTGCCTCCGTAACGCCCAGATGAAGCGGGTAGTCGCAAACGTCCGCGAGCTGCTGGTAGGCAGCGACCGCCAGCAGCGGGTCGGAAGCCTTGCACGAAATTTTGAACTCGAAAAAGTCGTGATCTTCCAGGATCTGGATATGGCGCTGCGCGCTCTCCACCATCGCTTCCGGGCAGGGCTCCCCGTATCGTTCCAGCAGGTCGCGTTCCAGAGAGCCGGCATTGACGCCGATGCGGATGGAACAGCCATGGTCCTTCGCGGCGTTCACGACTTCGCGAACGCGGTCGTTGGAGCCGATATTCCCCGGATTGATGCGCAAGCAGGCCGCGCCAGCCTTCGCCGCCTCAATGCCGCGCTTGTAGTGGAAATGAATGTCGGCAACGATCGGCACGCCCGCCGCCTTCACGATTTGCGGCAGGACGGCGGTGGAGTCTTCGTCCGGGCAGGAGACGCGGACGATGTCCGCGCCGGCCTCTTCCGCGCGCCGGATTTGATCGATGGTCGCAGCCGCATCGCTGGTAAGCGTGTTGGTCATGGTCTGGACCGTTATCGGCGCATCGCCCCCGACGGGTACGTTGCCGACCATGATCTTGCGGGACTTCCGACGGATGATCTCGCGGTAGGGACGCAGGCTCATCAAGACCCCTCATTCTGAGCGCAGGCTGACTTGGCTGTATATAGCTTAGGTTGCTTCCAAAACCAACCGATGAGCGGAGACCATGGGCGTATTCGGGGCGCAGGGTGTCGGTGGGGTCCTCTCCCCGGCAAGGCCACGGGTTCAACCGGTATTGGCCGCTTTCGG
>CAYYSC010000214.1:0-5962 GCA_964474065.1 uncultured Rhodospirillales bacterium
AGGTCTCGTGATGCGAAAGAATAGTGTTCTCACCGGCAAAAATATCAAACTCTGCATTATCTATCTTGGTGAAATAATCCTCATCAGTTGGTCTGATTTTCTGTGTCTTTTGGGTGCAAACAGAAATTTCATATTTATCCGTCAGACCAACAAGTTGTTGATTGTTTACAGGCCTAAGAGCGCGGTCAAAAAAGGGCCATGGCCAGCGCCTGAGAAGCGTAGTGAACGCGGCGATGATAATCAGGGTTTTAGCGACGGCAGCGGAGTTGGTCATAGGCCCGCACCAGCCGGCGGCACTTTATGATCCAGGCCAAGATGCGTTCCACAAGCCAGCGCGGCCGGATCGCCACGAGGCCCCGTCCAGGCATGAGGTCCAAGCCATGCGGCGGACGAGCTCGAATGCCAATTTGGCTTTGGTCTTGGCCTGTCAACGCCTGCTGGAATTCCCCAAAAATGCCGAAGTAAAATTCCCCCCTTTCGCGGTCCGGGGATCAGCCGGTTCAGAGATCGGCTTTCCAGTTTTTGGCGGACGGCCGTGGATCTTCTTCCCCATGTCGTAGCCTTTGAATCCCTTTCTCGAATACGCTCTTAGAATTCATCATCGGCGCGTGTTGAGAGCTTTAGCCGCTGTCGGTGGCTTCCAGCTTTTCCAAATGGGCAAGCCACTCAGCCTCGGCACGATCCAAAGCTTCGGCAACTTCTGCATACCGCTTTTGGAGGGTTTCGTTTTGGGTGGCGGAGGCATGACTGTAAAATTCTGGATCGGCAAGTTTATTGACAATCTGTTCGCGCATCACTCCTAGCTTCTGGACCCGCTGCTCGCAGGCACGGACGGTCTTCCGCAGCGCGAGGGTTTCCTCTCGGTTAATACGCTTAGGAGAGGGCGCTGGTCCCAGTTCTCCGGGCACCTCCGATTTGGCTGCTTTGTCCTTTGCTCTCTTCGGCGATGCGGGTTTTAGAAGCATCTTACGATAAGCTTCCAAATCATCCTCGAACGGCCGCACCGCGCCGGCCTGAACCAGCCAGAGCCGGTCGGCGACCATGCTGAGCAGGTGCATGTCATGGCTGACCAGGATGACCGCGCCGGAATAGGCGGTCAGCGCCTCCACCAGCGCCTCGCGGCTTTCGATATCCAGGTGGTTGGTCGGCTCGTCCAGAATCAGCAGGTGCGGCCCCGGCAGGGTGGCGAGCAGCAGCGACAGCCGCGCCTTCTGCCCGCCGGAGAGCCGATCCACCTTGGTCTCGGCTTGATCCGGCCCTAGGCCGAAGCCGGCAAGGCGCGCGCGCAGCCGGCTCACATGTTCGTCCGGCCGTTCGTGGATCAGGTGTTGCAGCGGCGTCTCGTCGACGTTCAGTTCCTCGACTTGGTGCTGGGCGAAAAATCCGACGCGCAGCTTGCGGGCTGCGGTGAGGCGGCCGGCCATTGGTTTCAGCCGCTCCGACAGCAGCTTCGCCAGCGTTGTCTTGCCCTCTCCGTTCTGGCCGAGCAAGGCGATGCGGTCATCCTGGTCGATACGAAGGTTCAGGTTTTTCAGCACCGGATTCCCGTTGTATCCAACCGAGACCCCTTCCAGCGAGAGGATAGGGGAGGCGAGTTCCTCTGGTTCGGGAAAGGTGAACTTGGTCCGCGCCTCGTCCTCCGGCGCGCGGATCATCTCCATCTTCTCCAGCATTTTGACGCGCGATTGCGCCTGTTTCGCCTTGGTGGCCTTGGCCCGGAATCGATCGACGAAGCCTTGCAGATGCGCCCGCCGCGCTTCCTGCTTTTTCGCCTGGGCGGCCTTAACCGCGCGCTGTTCGGCTCGCTGGCGTGCAAATTGATCGTACGGACCGGTGTAGTAGGTCAGGCCCTTGTTTTCCAGATGCAGAATGGCCCCGACGGTGCGGTTCAGCAGCCGCCGGTCATGGCTGATGATGATGACCGTGTGTTCATAGCGCATCAGGTAGTTTTCGAGCCAGAACGAGCCTTCCAGATCTAGATAGTTGGTCGGCTCGTCCAGCAGCAGATAATCGGGTGCGGAAAACAGCACCGCTGCCAGCGCCACCCGCATCCGCCAGCCGCCGGAGAACGCGGAGCACGGCATGTGCTGTTCGGCCTCGGTGAAACCCATGCCGTTGAGGATGGTGGCGGCGCGGGATTCGGCGGACCAAGCGTCGATATCGACCAGCCGGGTCTGGATCTCCGAGATGCGCGCCGGGTCCGTCGCTGTTTCGGCCTCCGCCAGCAGGGCCGCGCGCTCTTTATCTGCGGTTAGCACGGTATCGAGCAGCGAGATTTCATTCGACGGTACTTCCTGGTCCACGCCGCCCACACGGGCGCGGGCCGGCAGCGTGATTTCGCCACCGTCCGCTTGTAACTCGCCGCGGATTAACTTGAAGAGCGTGGTCTTGCCTGCGCCGTTCCGGCCGACCAGGCCGACCTTGTGACCGGTCGGAATGGACGCCGACGCGGCTTCGAAGAGCGGGTAGCCTTCGATTGAAAAATACAGATCGGAGATGTGTAGCATGGGTGGGGTTTGACGCAACGAGGCCGGATCGTCAATCGCAACGGTAGGGGTGCGTGGCGGTCGTTGCAACGCTGCCGGACGAGCCACAAGTGCGATCCGGGGCTTACCGCGTTCCAAAAACCGCTGTCACGCCTCCGCCGGGATGGTTTGGAGGCCGGGACAGGGCTCGCCGCCGTCGCGTGTTTCAACTATTGCTTTGGGCACAGAGTTTTTCAATACG
The DNA here is from genome assembly GCA_964474065.1 of uncultured Rhodospirillales bacterium. GTDB lineage: Bacteria > Pseudomonadota > Alphaproteobacteria > Bin95 > Bin95 > JACKII01. Next base: position 2,728 of record CAYYSC010000214.1, read on the forward strand.
GTATCAAGGTAACGTTACATTACCAAAAGTCCAATGATACTGCCATAGGTACCCGTCCTTTAACCCGTCGCCGGAGCGCAGCCTGCGCAATATTTTCATTCTGGCATGCGAAATTCACTGGCACCTCGCTCTTTCGCGCTGGTACTTTTGGCTGCAGAAGTTTGGCGGTGGAGGCCAACCTTCTAGGAGACCTGTGCGCGGATCGTGGATTTTCGGTAAGTTGGGACCATTGCGCGGCTTTTGACTTCCGCAGAAACGATGGGCTGCGACCGGCGCCGTCTCTGGCATTGAGCGGGCCGTTTGCGGTCGCAATCAGGCCGTGGCGAGAATGGTGAGGGTGCGGCGGAGGTTGTAGGCGGTGGCGGTGAGATAGACTTGCAGGCGGCATTTGCCCAGACCTCGCCATCGCATGCGCCGGAGCCCGTAGCTGCGCTTCCGGGTGCCGAACACTTTCTCGATCCGTGCGCGCACCCGATGGATCATCGCGTTTCCGGCCAGAAACCGCGCTTCGGCCTCTCTGTCGCCTTCGCGCGCCCAATAACCGGTGGCCGCAACCGCCGTCTGCCCGCCCTTCGCCCGTCCGGCGCCGGCGAAACGGTCGCCCTCACAGGCGCTGTCGGCATAGACCGTGCCCGGCGCCTCCGGAACGATGGCGGCGCCGGCCTTGCCGTCATGGACGTTGCCAGGCGTGACAGCGACGGTTTCGACCAGGGCATCGTCGGCGTCGACGGTGACATGGGCCTTGTAGCTGTGGACGGCTTTGCGCGAGCGGTGGCCGGATCAGCCGGCCTCATGGTCGTCCCGGCTGGCGGACGCGATCACCGTGGCGTCGATCAGCGTGCCCTGCCGGACCCGGAGGCGCTTCGCCCGCAATTGCTCCGTCACCTGGTCGAACAGACAGCAATCCAGACCTCGGGCGACGAGTTCCCGGCGAAACCGCACGAACGCGGTGCGCTCGGGCGTCGCCTCGCTGCGCGAAAACCCGCTGAACCGGCGAAACAAGGCCCGGTCATCCAGCGCCTCGGCCAGCCGTTCGTCCGTAAGGTCGTACCAGACCGAAAGCAGCAGGGCCTTGAACGGTGCCAGCGGCGGCCAGCCCTCTTCGCCCTTCGTCGAGGCATAAATCGGGCTGCGAGCGGTGTCGATTACACTCCAGTCCAGCATCTTTGCCAGCCCGTCCAGCGTCCGGCTGCGCTCCGAGACCGGATCGCCGAACACCAGAACTTCCTGCCCAATCCGCCGACGTGCCATGACGCAATCTCCTGTCTGTGACAGTCAACAGAATCAGAGATTTGCCCAAACGCCAAGCCGATCCGCGCACAGGTCTCCTAGGTTCAAGTTCGCGCTTGTCAGGTCTGCAGAATATTGGCTAGCCCTAACTCAGGTCGGCACCCACTAATTCTATTCTTGGCAAGTACGTCTCATCCATCGGCATGAAGCCCAAATTGTTGCGACTGGCGTCTGCTCCGACTATTCAACCAAGGGCCTCAGGTGGTACACCGTGTGGCTTCTTGGAGATTTGTTGAAGTTGAGCTAATACTGACAGGGTTCGATTTTCCTTGGTGCCAGCCAAGTGGAAGCGGTAGGCGGAGCGGGGGTCAAAATTTGGTTGCTAATGCGAATAATTCGCATTATAAGCACGCCAAGAAGAACGTTGCGGGCAGTAGTCCGCCAATGGGAACAAATCCTATTCGCAGCTAGCTGCGGAAAGAGATATGGAACCCAGAACCCGCAAGCCATGCCCTCGCCAGAAGGTCCAGCCAGCCGGACAAGCGAAGATCACGGATACTCCAAGGGGTGGCGTAAGACATGCGAACCGTTCTGGAACGGGCTGGCGGCGCCGCGATTGCGGCAGTGCTTTGGCCATTTGGCAGTCAAGCGGCGGATGAGGCAGCGCAGCCGCCGTCAGAGCCAATCTATCTGAATCAGCTGACGATCACAGCCACGCGGAATCCGCTGCCGGCTTTCGACACTCCCGGGATGGTGACGGTTATTGAGAGGGACGAGATCGAGATGCTCCAGCCATCCGCGGTGGACGACATCCTCAAGTTCGTCCCCGGCGTCGAATTCTTTGGCGGGCCGCGGCGCACCGGTGAGGTGCCGAGCATCCGCGGCTTTGCGGGCGCGGATGTGATCATTCTGCTCGACGGCGCAAGGCAGAACTTCGGCTCCGCCCACGACGGGCGGTTCTTTCTTGACCCCGAGCTTCTGCGCGAGGTCGAGGTGCTGCGCGGCGCTTCTTCTTCCCTGTATGGCAGCGGCGGTACTGGCGGCGTCATCGAATTCCGGACGGCAACCGCCGGCGACTTTCTGGAAGCGGATGAGTCCTATGGGGTGCGCTCCTCCGTTGGATATCAGGATGTGAACGAGGAGGAACTCGGCTCCCTGACGGCGTATGCCCAGCCCGGATACGGCCTCGATTTGATCGCCAATATCACTTACCGGGATAGCGACGACATCAGCCTTGGCGGCGGAGAAACGCTTTCAAACAGCGACAATAACATCCTGAGCGGCATGGCCAAGGCTGGGAGTTTCTTCGGCGCAGGCCATTTCGCCGAAGCCTCGTTCATCGGCTATAATGGCGACATCGAGGAGCCGAACAACGCCCAGGGCATTGGCAGCGCCGACAGCGTTGACAAGGACATCCGCTCCCAGACCTTCCGCCTTGCCTACGGCTACGCGAACCCGGCGAACCCTTGGCTCAACCTTGACGCTGTCGCGTACTATACATCGACCAGCGCGGACGAGCAGCGCCTCGATAACCTGGGCGCGGGCCCCGCCGGTGAGTTGCTGACCCGCGACGTCGACACGGTCGGGTTTCGTGTGGACAACCGGTCGATGCTCTCGTTAGGGGAAAAGGCTCAAACGCTGTTCACTTATGGCATTGAGTACTATCGCGACGACCAGGATGGAGAACGGGACGGCGCGCCCCGTGACGGCGTGCCAAACGCGGAAAGCGACACTTTCGGCGCGTTCGCGCAGGCGGAACTGACCTTCAGTGACCTGGGCCCCGTCCCGGGCGAGATGCTGCTCGTTCCCGGCGTCCGCTTCGACTTCTACGATATCGACAGCGATGTGGCCGAGGGTACGACGGAAACAGAGGTTTCGCCTCGGATCGCCGCCACTTATAAGCCGCTGCCCTGGTTAATGGGCTTCGCCAGCTATGGCGAGGCTTTCCGGGCTCCCACGTTCAATGACCTGTTTTTGACCAGTACACACTTCCTGATCCCAATCG
>CAYYSC010000215.1:0-5947 GCA_964474065.1 uncultured Rhodospirillales bacterium
GGGAGACTGTTGACGGCCAGCGTGCCATCGACGATCCGGTGCTCGCCGACCGGCTGATGCAATTGGAAGCCAAGGTCATGGCGCTGAAGTTCAACACCATGCGCGTACTGACGTCGGACCTGGAGGGGCGCGACCCCGGTCTCGCCCGCCTGGTAACCAAATACTTTGGCACTGTCCTGAACCACGAGTTGGACGCCCTTGCCATCGACGCCATGGGTGAGTTGGGCGTGCTGTACGAGGATGGCGAATACCTGCGCGACGAAGGCGCCTGGCAGGCTTGGTACATGCACGATCTGGGGCTGATCATCGGCGGCGGCTCCACCAATATTCAGCGCAATATCATCGCCGAGCGCGGGCTCGACCTCCCGCGCGAGCCGAAGGCGGTGATCCCGCCGCAGGGGCAGGGAGGGCGCGCCTGATGCGGTTTGGTCTGAGCGAGGAACAGGAAGCCTTCCGCGACCAGCTTCGGCGTTTGTTGGCGGAACGTGCGCCGCTGGAGCGCGTGCGCGAGGTGGCGGCGCACGGCACTGGCTTTGACGAGCGACTTTGGTCCGGCCTCGCCGAACTCGGAGCCATGGGCGTGCTCGTCCCGGAGGAGTACGGCGGGCTCGGGCTCGGTGCTTTCGACGCTGGGCTGGTACTGGAAGAACTGGGGCGCGTCACCGCGCCCGCGCCCTATCTCGGCACAACCTTCGTCGCTCCGGTGGTATTGGCGGAGAGCCCTTCGAACAGCCTCGCGGGCGAATGGCTGCCGCGCATCGCCGCCGGCGAGGTCAAGATCGGTCTTGCGCTTGCCGAAGCCGTGGGCGCGCGGGAGGGGGCAGGCGTTTCGGCGGAGAACCGCCGCCTTTCCGGAAAGGCGCTGGCCGCGCTGGACACGGGGGCTGCGGATGCCTTTCTGGTGGCGAGCGGGCGCGATTCACTTTGGCTCGTGCGCGCCGAGGCTCATGGTTTGAGCCGCACGGCCATGACCAGCATCGACCGCACGCGGGCGCTCGCCGAGCTGCGTTTCAACAAGGTGGAAGCGGAGCCACTAGCCGGCGGCACAGCGCTGGTCCAGCGGGCGCTCGATCTGGCGCGGGTTGGGCTTGCCGCGGACACGGTCGGCGCCGCGGATGCGATGGTGGAGCAGGCGGTGACCTACTCGAAGCAGCGGGTGCAGTTCGATCGCGTGATCGGCTCCTTCCAGGGCGTTAAGCACGCGCTTGCCGACATGGTCACGGCCATGGAGCCAGCCCGGGCGCTTTCGTGGTATGCGAGCCACGCGCAGACGGCTTTCTCAGCGCCGGAGGCGCACCGCCTCGCCTGTCACGCCAAGGCGCATCTGGCGGAGGTGGGGCGTATGGTGGCGCGCGGCACGACGGAGGTGCACGGCGGTATGGGCTTCACAGACGACCTGGGCCTCCACTACTGGTTCAAGCGCATCGGCCTGGATCGGCAACTGTTCGGCAGCCCGGAGCAGCTGCGGGCGGAGGCGATGAAGGGGCTCGCGGCGTAAGGCATCAGCCGTCCACGAACCATTTTACTCCGGCAGGTCGCGGCTATCGATTAATGTGCGGACCAGCGGGTTCGGGAACTGGCGAAGCGGCACGACGGCGTGGAACGCCTCCTTGATATCGGGCAGGCTCGCGACCTCTGTCAGAACCCCATCGTTCAATTCATCGCGTACAACGATGGGGGGAATAATGGCCATGCCGACATTCTCCCGCGTCAGCAGGCGGATCATCGCCATGTCGTCGACCTCCGCCGCCACGGTGGGGTGAATCTCCAGACGATCCACCAGGGCGTCAAAGGCGATGCGGACGCCGCTCTCGCCGGTTGGCAGGATCAGGGGGGCTGCCCTCAGCAGATCGGCGATCGGCTGATTGGGGTCGATACCCCGCTCGGACCGCGCCACCAGGCTGACAGGCTGCTCATCGATCAGGTGAGAGACCCAGCCCGCGCCCGGCTCCTGGAACGGCGCGAGATTGGCCAGGACGAGATCGATCCGATGCGCTTCCAGCTCCGCCAGCAGCGCGGTGAGATTGCCGGAGCGCAGGATGATCCGCACATCCGGCCGTGCGAGGGCGGGCGCCAGAAAGCGAATCTGGAAGTTTCTCGACAGCGTCGCGATGGCCCCAACACGGAGAACGAGCGGGACATTGCCGCCGTGGCGGCTGAGCGTGCTGACCAGTTCCTCGCCGATGGCGAAAATGCTGTCGGCATGTTCCAGCGCGATCCGCCCGGCCTCCGTCAACACGAGTTGCCGGTTGCGGCGTTCGAACAGGCGCTGGCCGAGTTGCTCTTCCAGACGCCGGATCTGCACGGAGAGGGTGGATTGGGAGACGTTCAGCTTCGCGGCCGCGCGGGTTAGGTTCCCGTCGCGCGCCACCACCCAAAAATAGCGAAGGTGCCCGTAGTTCAGCATGGCTGATCAATGTTCCCTTTTTTAAAACAATCTATTTGACATTATGAATTTTTCAGAACGAACTCCAGTTGCTATCTGGCTCCACGTAACCGCTGTTCTTTGTGGAGTCGTCTCTTGGATATCGCCTTTCTGGTCCTGCTTGCGCCGCTTTCGCTTCTGGCTGTTGCCGCCACTCACTGGACCGCCAATGCCCGCGACCGCCGTTTCGCGGCATCGGCGAGCTACATGGCTGTGCTGGGATCGCTCGGCGTAGCGGCCGTTTCGGCCGCGGCGGTCGCAATCTGGGGCTCGGTATCCACGAGCCTTATCGGCTTTGGCGAGGTGGGGCTGGCGCTGCGCCTCGATCCCCTCAGCGTAACCATGTTTCTGCTGGTGGCTTTCGTTGGTCTGATCGTGGTCCGCTTCAGCCGAAACTATCTGGACGGCGATCCCCGTCAAGACCGGTTCTTTGCGGGTCTTTGCATGACATTGGCGGCGGTAATCCTGCTGATCCTGGCTGGCAATGTCTGGCATCTGGTCGCCGCTTGGATCGCGACCAGTCTCGCTCTGCATCGCCTGTTGGTGTTCTACCCCGACCGTCCGCGCGCGATCGCGGCGGCACGCAAGAAGTTTCTCGCGGCGCGGCTGGGCGATGGGTGCCTGGTCATTGCCGCTTTCCTGGTCACCGGCCACTTCGGCACAGCCGATATCGGCAAGTTGCTGGCCCTGGCAGCCTCTCCGGCTGTCGAGGCGACCGCGGGTCTGACCGCCGCCGCCGTGCTCATTGCACTGGCCGCGCTGTTGAAGTCCGCCCAGTTTCCCGCCCATGGCTGGCTGATCGAGGTGATGGAGACGCCCACACCGGTTTCCGCGCTGTTGCACGCGGGGATCGTCAACGCCGGTGGTTTCCTGGTTCTGCGGTTCGCCGACCTCATGGTCCTCTCTCCCGCCGCCATGATCCTGTTGACGGCCATCGGCGGACTGACGGCGATCTTCGGCTCTCTGGTGATGCTTTGCCAGACCAGCGCCAAGGTCAGCCTGGCTTATTCCACGGTCGCGCAGATGGGCTTCATGATGCTCCAATGCGGGTTGGGCGTGTTCCCGATTGCCTTGCTGCACATCGTGGCGCACTCGCTCTACAAGGCGCACGCCTTCCTCTCTGCCGGGGCCGCAGCGGAGGCCGTCGCGGCTGCGCGACCCGGCGCGCAGGTTCCGTCCGGTATTCGCCAAGGCACCGCCGGGTGGAAGGTGGCGGTGATTACGGTGATTGTCGCAGGCATCGTGGCCTACAGCCTTGCCGCCGGGCAACCGGCCATGGTGGCGCTGGGTGTGATCATTGCGGCCGGTCTCTCGCAGTTCGTCGTCGCGGGCAGCGTTGGCGGGCCTGTCCCCCTGCGGCGCACCGCAGGAATTGCGGTCCTCCTGACGCTGATCTGGGCCGGGCTCCATACAGGTGCCTACGCCATTCACGGCGCCCACCTGCCGCCGCCGCCGTCGCTTGGGGCCGGTCAAATCGCAATGCTGATCTTCATCGTTGCCGGCTTCATCGGCGCGGCAATCGTCCAGTGGCTGGCGCCGGTCAAAAGCCACTCGCAACGCTGGCAAGCAATTCGCTGTGCGCTGGCGAACGGTCTGTACACGAACGCCGTCTTTGACCGCATCGCCACCGCCCTCGTGCCCTCGCAAGCCCTCCGGTCTTAACTGAAGGTTCCGCTCATTATGCTGATATCCAGTCCGCCGACCCCTGCCGCTGTCGAACGGGCCATCGAACGGGCCATCCGGCGGTTGGCGCCCCTGTGGCCGCTCGCGCATTTCGTTGCCGTCAATCCGTTCCTCGGGGTGGCAGACCGCCCCTTGCGAGATGCAGCCCGCCATATGGCACGTGCCAGCGGTGCGCAGGTTTTGATGCCGCTGTCCTGCTACGCAAACGCCGTTGCCAAGGGGCGGATCGCCTTGGAAGATATTGCCGAAGCGCGGGCGGAGGCAGGACCGCTTTGTTCGCTTCCACTGGACCCGGCGGCGATCTCGCGATTGGCGGAGGAGGGCGAAGAGGCGCCCGCAGCGCGGCAACTGCCGTGCGTGGCGGCCATCGCCGATCAGATAATCGGCGATGCCTGGGAAGCCACAGTGACGGAGCGGCTTTCGGCCTGGGCCGCAGGATATTTTGACCAAGGCCAGGCGGTCTGGCCGTCCCCCTGGCGGGAACTGCCCCCATTCCAAGCCTGGCGGACCGAGGCGTCGCTGGACCGAACAGCGGAAGCGCTCGGCCTGCCGCATTTCCGGAAAACAATCCGGGAGTTACCGGAAACGCCGGAGGAAGCCATCCCGGCAGCCTTGGAGAGGCTGGAAGTGCCGGAAAGTGGCCTGGATGCCTATTTCGACCGGCTGTTTGCCACTATTGGCGGCTGGGCTGCCTTCGCTAGGCAGCGGCTTTGGGAGCGGGAACTCTCTGGCGAGACCGATGGCACGTTACAGGCGCTGTTAGCGGCGCGGCTCGGGTGGGAGGTCGCACTCCTTGAGGGATTGGGCGGTCAAGGCGTGGCAACCGAATGGGCGAAAGCACGGCGGATGCTTTCCGTGAACGAGGTCGAGATGGTATCCCAGACCCTCGGCCTGAAACTCTTGTTGCAGGCGGCCTACGAGAAGGCATGGCAGCGTCAATTGGCGGAAAGGCTGGAGCGCCAGGACACAGCGGCCATCTCGGCTTCGCTTCCGGCAGTGCAGGCGGTGTTTTGCATCGACGTTCGCTCCGAAGTGTTCCGGCGGGCGCTGGAAGCCGAAACGCCGGAGATCGAGACGCTTGGTTTTGCCGGGTTCTTCGGCTTTCCCGTCGCGTTCCAGGCACTAGGAGAACCGGAACAGACACCCCATTGCCCGGTACTGCTATCGCCGCAGTTCACGGTGGGCGACGCGTGCGATCACCGTGCCCATGAGCACCCAGGTGAGGCGGCAGTGACGGCCCGGCATGAGCGCGCGTCATGGAAAGCGTTCCGGCGGTCCGCCATTTCGTCGTTCGCGTTTGTCGAGACCCTGGGGCTCACTTACGCGGTGCACTTGGCGGCGGATGGTTTCGCATCCGCCTTCAATAGAACTTTCAAGAAGGCCAAGGCTCAGCCGGACCTGCCGCCGCTCGACCTTGCCGCCATTCCGCTCAGTGCACGCATTGACTTGGCCGAAGGCGCGCTGCGCGGCATGTCGCTGACCGAGAGGTTTGCCCGGCTCGTGCTGCTGGCGGGCCACGGCGCCACGACAGTCAATAACCCGCACGCGCGTGGTTTGGACTGCGGTGCTTGCGGCGGCCATTCCGGCGCTCCGAACGCGCGGCTGGCAGCGGCGGTCCTGAACGATCCCCCGGTGCGGGACGGCCTCGCGGCCAGAGGCATCGCGATCCCGGACGAAACCGTGTTTGTGGCCGGGCTTCACGACACCACGACTGACAAGCTGACGCTTCTGGATACCGACGACCTGCCGCTTCACCATGCGGAAGACTTACGCCGGCTACGCTGTTGGCTGGCCGGCGCCGGACGCCAGAGCTCCGTGACGATCGGCCTGCGGGCCACG